>QNFE01000009.1 GCA_003645455.1 Gammaproteobacteria bacterium
GTGCTGTTTAGAGAATGCAGAAAATAGTGCATTTTTATAGCAAAAATGAGGAAAATGGCAAGTCCTTTGACGAATTTTTGCTATGAAAAGGCGCATTTTGTGTGTTTTATAAATTGTGCTTGATTTATGCAAAGGTCTCTATTATAGAATCACCCCCCTTTTATTATTTTAATTTGCTTAAAATAGAATTTAATGATAAAATATTTTTTATTTTTTATAATTTTATGATAGTTGCTAATTCTTATATTCAAAATCTTAACCCCTATATCCCTGGCAAACCTATTGTGGAGTTGCAGCGCGAACTCGGTATACCGAATATTATCAAACTGGCATCCAATGAAAACCCACAGGGGACAAATCCAAAAGTGCAACAGGCTTTGCAAAAACAGATAGATAAGATAAATTTTTATCCAGAAGGATCTGGATATGATTTGGTGGTAAAATTATCTCAAAAATATCAAATTAAAAAAAAGATGATTACTCTTGGTAACGGCTCAAATGATGTTCTTGATATGATTGCTCGTATTTTTTTAAATCCTGATAAAAACTCCATCTTTTCTCAATATGCTTTTGCTGTCTACCCCATTGCCACTCAAAGTGTTGGGGCAACTGCCAAGATTGCCAAAGCAAATAGTGAAAATCATAACCAACCATTAGGACATGATTTAGATAATTTTTTAAATTTGATTGATGATAAAACGACAGTTATTTTTATCGCTAATCCCAATAACCCTACCGGAGGTTATGTCGATAAAAAACAACTTACAAGTTTTTTATCCTGTCTGCCTTCTCATATTATAGCTGTATTGGATGAGGCATATATTGAATATGTTGATGATAAAAATTATCCAGATGGCTTGGACTATATTAAGAAATATCCAAATTTAATCATCACTCGCACCTTTTCAAAAATCTATGGTTTAGCAGGTTTGCGTGTGGGTTATGCTATTTCATCAGAATATATTGCCGATTTACTAAATAGAGTTCGTCAACCGTTTAATGTCAATTCAATGGCACAGGTTGCAGCAAGGGTGGCTATTGACGATGATGAGTTTGTCAAAAAATGTAAAATAAATAACAATCTCCAAAAGTCATATTTAGAGCAAGAATATAAAAAATTAAATTTAAAATTTATCCCTTCGGTTGCAAACTTCATCAGTGTTAAATTTGGCACAAAATCATCGGATATATATAGAAAACTTTTAGAGCATGGAATCATAGTCCGCCCTATTGATAACTATAAAATGACGGATTATTTGCGAATTAGTATCGGCAATGAACCCCAAAACAAACAACTAATCAAAGCTTTGCAAAAAATTCTATGATAAATAAAATCTGTATTTGTGGAGTGGGGCTTATAGGTGGATCTTTTGCTTTGGCTTTAAAAAAAGCAGGTTTTGATGGCGAGATCATAGGTTTTGGTAGAACCACTGAAAATTTGCAAAAAGCAGTTGATTTATCTGTTATCGATAGATTTAGTTGTGATATAAAAACTGCTGTGTCCGATGCTGATTTAATTATGTTGGCAACTCCTATGTTAATTATGCCAATAATCTTAAAACAGATAAAACCATTTTTGTCTCATAAACCTATTATTACCGATGTTGGTAGCGTCAAAGAATATTTAATCCAACAAGTAACTGATATCTTGGGAGATTATAATAATTTTGTAGGAGCACACCCAATTGCAGGTAAAGAAAAAAGTGGGGTAGAGGCTGTGAGTTGCGAGTTATTTATCGACAAAAAGTTAATCATTACTCCTTTGCCAAATACCAATCAAAATGCCATTGATGAGTTGACAAAACTTTGGTTAAAAACAGGGGCAAAGTTGCAAACTCTAAGCCCCGCACAGCATGATAAAATTTTCTCCCATATATCTCATCTACCCCATATGTTAGCCTATTCTTTAATCAATACTCTGCACGATATTGAGCTTGATGATAATATTTTTGCCTATGCCGCAGGTGGCTTTTCAGATTTTTCTCGTATTGGTGCCTCTGACCCTCAAATGTGGGCGGATATTTGCCTTACCAATAAAAATAACATCGCCGATAGTTTGCAAGAATATATTAGTCATTGTCAGCGATTAAAACAATTGATTTTAACAGAAGATCATTATAAAATAATGGAGCTTTTTTCCCAAGCACAACAATTACGACAAAATCTATAAACCTATGGAATTTTATATTAAAAATGGTGGTAACTTACAAGGTGAGATCACAGTCCCTGCGGATAAATCCATCTCTCACCGCTCTATTATTTTGAGTTCTTTGGCTCATGGAGTATCACAGATTACTAATTTTCTTCAAGGTGAGGATAGTTTAAACACCCTTAAGGCTTTTGAGCAAATGGGAGTTAAAATTATTCGCCATCATAATGATTTAGAGGTTCATGGGGTAGGAATGCATGGGCTGAAAAAACCAGCTGGGGACTTATATATGGGTAACTCAGGCACTGCGATGCGAACTATGTGTGGAATTTTGATTGCTCAAAAATTTGATAGCACTCTTGTAGGAGATAATTCGTTAAATCTGCGTCCGATGATGAGAATCATCAAACCATTAGAACTTATGGGTGGTAAAATAACAGCCTGCAAAGATAGCACAGCTCCTTTAAAAATTACAGGATCACAAAATATAAGAGCAATAGACTATAAAATGCCAGTTGCCTCCGCCCAGGTAAAAAC
Organism: Gammaproteobacteria bacterium; assembly: GCA_003645455.1. Taxonomy (GTDB): domain Bacteria; phylum Pseudomonadota; class Gammaproteobacteria; order QNFE01; family QNFE01; genus QNFE01. The sequence continues at coordinate 2,687 of QNFE01000009.1, forward strand.
TGCCATAATGCTCGCAGGATTATATGCCACAGGCACAACAACAATCACGGAGTGCTCGGCAACACGTAACCATAGCGAACTTATGTTAAAATCTTTTGGTTATCAAATTGAAACTGATAATAATAAAACAATACAGTTAAATGGTGGTGGCAAACTAACCTGTCAAAATATAACAATTCCATCTGATATATCATCGGCAGCTTTTTTTATAGTTGGTGCCACCATATCCCAAGGCTCTAATGTATTATTAAAAAATATCCTCATAAATCCAACCCGTGATGGAATAATAAAAATTTTAAAATTAATGGGTGCGAATATAAAAATTAAAAATATAAAAAAAAATGGGGCTGAAAACATTGCTGATATCGCCGTTAAATATGCCCCTCTTAAAGGTATAAAAATCCCCCATCAACATATAACCTCCGCCATTGATGAGTTTCCCATTATTTTTATCGCAGCCTCTGCTGCCACAGGCACAACAATACTCACCGAAGCACAAGAATTAAAAGTAAAAGAATCAGATAGGTTAGAGGCGATGGCAGAGGGTTTAAAAACTCTCGGCATAGAGGTCAAAACAACAGATGATGGCATCAAGATTAAAGGTGGCAAGATTACAGGTGGCAAAGTTATGTCCTATGATGATCACAGAATAGCGATGGCATTTGCTATCGCAGGATTAGTCTCAAAAAAACCCATAGTAGTAAAAAATTGTCAAAATGTTGCCACTTCTTTTCCTGATTTTGTTCAAATATCTCAATCTGCGGGTTTGCAAATAAGAGAACAATAAGAGGTTTCAGAAAATTTACCGTTATCGTGGCAGATAGAACATCATAAAAAAACTTATGATGGTGACTGCTATAACAAAATAAGTAAATTTTTTTTTGGCAGATACTGACCAACCATTTTTTTGATAATGCAAAGGTGCCATACATTCAGAGCAAGTATCTATGTTATCTGAGTTGTTATGTCCACAATATAGGCATGTTGTCATTTTTGTCCGTTTAGATTTTTTTTACGACGAGATTGCACTGCCTCTGATAGTTTTATTAGTATTTTTGTCGTATCTTCCCAACCTATACAGGCATCTGTGATGCTTATATCTGGGTCAGGTTTTTTATTAGGTTCTGTTTTTTGCTGACCTTCTTTGATGTGGCTCTCTAACATTATTCCTGTGATTCTATTGTCGCCTCGTGAGATTTGTTTTGCTAGGTCTGTTGCGACATCAATTTGTCTTTTGATGTTTTTGCGACTATTTGCATGTGAGCAGTCTACCATTATGGCAGATTCTAGATTTGTTTTGGATAAAATATGGGAGGCATCGTCGATACTTGCCGCATCATAATTTGGTTGTTTGCCTCCTCTTAGGATTATATGACAGTCTAAGTTTCCTGTGGTTGAGAACACCGCAGAGTAACCATCTTTGGTAACTGACATAAAAAAATGAGGACGAGAGGCTGATATAATTGCATCTGTTGCTACCTGCACGTCTCCGTTGGTAGCATTCTTAAAACCTACGGGGCAAGATAAACCAGAGGCTAGTTCGCGATGAGCTTGTGATTCTGTCGTGCGTGCTCCAATAGCTCCCCATGAAATTAAATCAGCAATATATTGTGGGCTTATAAGATCTAAGTATTCTGTGCCTGCCCCCACTCCCAGATTATTTATATCAAGTAATAATTTGTGTGCCATTTTAAGCCCAGTATTAACATGATAACTGCCATTTAAAAAAGGATCATTGATAAGGCCTTTCCAGCCAACTGTTGTGCGTGGTTTTTCAAAATATACCCGCATAACTATGATTAAATCCTCTGATAATTGTTCTTTATACACTTTTAATTTTTTAGCATATTCTAATGCTGACAGTGGGTTATGGATAGAGCAAGGACCCACTATGACAACCAATCTATCATCTTTTAAGTTTAAAACATGGCTTATGGCTTGGCGAGTATAATAAACTGTCTCCATAGCAGTTTTAGTGTGCGGAACATTTTTATGGAGCTGGTTTGGAGTTATCAATATCTCTTCGGTATTGATGCGGACATCATCTATTCTTTTCATAGTAGAGCGCCGAATGTTTGTTTTATGATTTTATGTTTTAATTTTAATGAAGCACGATTTACTATCAAAGAGGAGCTAATATCACAAATATGCTCTAAGGGTTTGAGTCCATTTGCTGATAGAGTTTTACCAGTATCAACCACATCAACAATTAAATCAGCCAAACCAATTAATGGGGCTAATTCCATTGAGCCGTATAATTTGATAATTTCAACAAGTTGATTCTTGCTTTGAAAATATTCCAAAGTTTGGTTGACATATTTGGTAGCAATTTTTAACTTATCTTTACTCTTTAAGATGCTTTTGTCAAAACCCGCTACCATCAGGCGACATTTCGCAATCTGTAAATCTGTTAGTTGATAAATTCCTAATCCACCATGTTCTTGCACAACATCGTAACCTGCAATACCTAAATCTGCTGCTCCATGTTGCACATAGGTTGGCACATCTGTGGCTCTGACTATTAAAAGTTTAATATTTTTTTGGTTGGTGGGTATAATCAATAGTCTTGATTTTTCAGGATCTTCGGTAGGCTGTATATTTGCCCGCTCTAAAATTGGCAAGGTTTCTTGAAAAATTCTACCTTTTGAAATTGCTATTATTAATGAATGATCCATAATCAATGCACTCTTTGAATCTTGGCACCTAACTTACCAAACTTTTCCTCTATTCTTTCATAACCACGATCAATATGATAAATTCTATCAATTACAGTTGTGCCTGTTGCTTGTAGTCCTGCTATGACGAGACTTGCCGAAGCTCGTAAATCTGTGGCTAATACCGGAGCTGCTTTTAATTGTTTCTGGCCTGTGATAATTACGGTATTACCCTCAATTTTTATATCAGCACCCATTCTTTGGAGCTCTGATATATGCATAAAACGGTTTTCAAATATTGTCTCTGTGACAGTTCCTACCCCTGATGAGACAGCATTTAAAACTACGAATTGGGCTTGCATATCTGTGGGGAATGCAGGGTATGGTGCGGTATGAATATCAACTGCCTGCGGCGGTTTTGGCATATTAAGACTAATCCAGTTTTTCCCTGTTTTTATTATCGCACCTGCTTGATTTAACTTTGATAGAACAGCATCTAATAATGTAGGATCAGTATTTTTTACAGTGACAGAGCCTTGATTAACCGCAGCTGCTACTAAAAAAGTGCCAGTTTCAATTCTATCTGGCAAGACACAATAATTTGCTCCGTGTAATTTATCAACACCTTTAATTGTGATAGTATCTGTGCCAGCACCTGAAACATTACCACCCATTTTGTTGATAAAATTTGATAAATCTACAACCTCTGGTTCACGAGCTGCGTTTTCTAAAATTGTGGTGCCAGATGCTAATGTGGCAGCCATCATTAAATTTTCTGTGCCAGTGACTGTTATTACATCAAAAACAATACGAGCACCTTGTAATCTATTGGTTGTGGCAACTATATAACCGTCCTTGACGTCTATATCAGCTCCCATAGCTTTGAGGCCATCAATATGTAAATTAACCGGACGAGAGCCTATCGCACAACCACCTGGCAGCGATACTCTAGCACTTTTAAAACGAGACAAAAGCGGACCTAACACAACAATTGAGGCTCGCATTGTTTTAACCAAATCATAGGGGGCTATGCTCTCTGTTAAGGTGTTAGGATTAATACTAAGATTTAAGTGAGAATCGATGCTGATGTCAACACCCATCCTACCAAGCAGAGTTATCATTACAGTAACATCGTCAAGATGTGGAACATTAGATATATGCACTTGCCCATCACAAAGCAAAGAGGCGGCGATTATAGGCAAAACGGAGTTCTTGGCTCCGGATGCTGTAACAACTCCTGCAATCTTAGCACAGCCAAATATTTTTAATTTATCCATTTAATGATATTTTTTACGATACAAAAAAAGTATATTAACACAATAGTAATTATATTTTTTATTAAAATTAATAGTGCTGAAAAATAAAGGCAGTTTTTTAATTAACTCAATATGTTATTATGTGCTCTTTATGAGTATTAAAAAATTGATGGCAAAAAAATTATATTTCGGCACAGATGGCATAAGAGCACAGGTAGGATCCCCTCCTATGAGTGCAGATTTTATCTTAAAGTTGGGCTGGGCGATTGGCAAGGTTTTATCAAAAAACGGCAAAAATAAAATTTTAATCGGCAAGGATACCAGGATCTCAGGTTATATGTTGGAATCCGCTTTGGAGGCAGGCCTATCCTCCGCAGGTGTTGATACCTATCTTGTAGGTCCTATGCCAACCCCTGCTATTGCATATCTTACTCGCACATTTGCAGCGGATGCAGGGATTGTAATTAGCGCCTCGCACAATCCATTTTATGATAACGGTATAAAAATATTCTCAAAAACCGGCGACAAATTAACCGACAAACAAGAGATAGCAATTGAAAAGCAAATCGCTGATAAATTTATAAGTGTCTCATCTGATGAATTAGGGCGTGCATATAGAATTGACGATGCCGCAGGCAGATATATTGAATATTGTAAAAATACCAGTGGTCTTAAAACAGATTTAAAACAATACAAAATTGTTGTAGATTGTGCTAATGGTGCTACCTACCACATCGCCCCCAAAGTATTTGCCGAACTTGGTGCCGAAGTGATTGCAATTTGTGACCAACCCGATGGTTTTAATATCAATAAAAACTGTGGTGCTACGAATACTAGTTTTTTAGCCCAACAGGTCTTAAAAAACAAAGCAGATTTTGGTATTGCTTTGGACGGTGACGGTGATCGTTTGATGATGGTTGATGAGGCAGGCGAGCAGGTAGCAGGTGATGTTTTATTATATCTTATCACCAAATACCAGATGAGTAAATCAAAAATAACAGGCATAGTCGGCACTTTAATGTCAAACTTATCATTTGAATTGGCCATTAAAAAACTTGGATTAAAATTTTTACGAGCAAATGTTGGTGACAGATATGTTTTGGAATTATTGAAAAAAAATAATTGGTTTATCGGTGGTGAATCATCCGGACATTTAATAAATTTGCACCTAAACACAACAGGAGATGGCATAGTCGCCGCTTTGCAAGTTATCAAATATCTGCAAAAAAATAATCTTACTCTTAATCAAGCCAAACAGGAGATTACACTTTTCCCCCAGATAATGCAAAATATCAAAATAAATAACAATAATGCTACCGAATTATTGCAAAATAAAAAAGTCCAAAAAATAATTCAAGAGCAACAAGATTTTTTAAAAAACGATGGTCGAGTTTTAATCCGCCCATCTGGCACCGAACCCTTAATCCGCGTTATGGCGGAGGGCAAAAATATGGCGGATGTTAAAAATTCGGTGGATAAAATATGCAACACAATTCAACAAGAGATGAAAGATACCTGATGTTAAATAGTGTAATTGCCAACAAAACAAAAAAATGGTTATTATCTGATAACTGCCCCATTAAAAATATAATAACCTATATAAGAGATAACGGCAATCTAAGAGACACCCAAATACAAGCCATTGAGATATATTTATTTTTAAAAATTAAAGCAGATAACAAACCACTCTGGCAACTTTTTTCAGATGGTTTTTTTATTAAAGAGACAGATTTAAAAAAAATACCTATCCAGTATATGGAGGCGATGGACTATTTACACTATAATACCCCGGCACATGCCCTGTATGACTTTGCATCCAAAAAATATAACGAACAACCATTTTTGCCAGAACTTGCCCGATTAATTTTAGAGCAACCTGAAAAGATTGAATATGAAAAAATCATAAAAAGTATTTTTTATAATGTCAGTTATGCTGATTATTTGATGAGTCTGCCAATGGGAGCGGGTAAAACTTTTTTGATGGCAGCTTTTATTTATCTTGATTTTTATTTTGCTGACAACGAACCTGAAAACAAAAATTTCGCTCATAATTTTTTGATACTAATTCCCTCTGGTTTAAAATCATCGATTGTGCCAAGTTTGAAAACAATTGAAAATTTTAATCCAAGTTGGGTTTTGCCAGAACCTGCGGCAAGCAAAATAAAAAAAATGCTTAAATTTGATATATTAGATCAAGCAAAAACAGGTGGCAAAAGCAACAAAACAAAAAATCCCAACTCTCAAAAAGTAAATCAATGTTTGCCAGACCCATTCGGACAAATATTCGTAGTAAATGCTGAAAAGGTGATTTTAAATCGAACTTATCTCAATAATAGCCGGGAATTGTTTGAAAAAACAGCAGACGAGCAGGATAAATATGCAAATGAATTAAGAAACTTAATAGGCAAAATTCCAAACCTATCAATCTTGATTGACGAGGTGCATCATGCAACAGATGGCGATATAAAACTGCGCCAAGTTGTCAATAAATGGCATAAAATCGGCAACATAACAACAGTTTTAGGCTTCTCTGGCACTCCATACTTATCAAAAATCGATAAAATACAAATAACAGATACATCTTTTTTTAAATTTTCACAAATAACCAATACAGTTTATTATTATCCTCTGACAACAGCTATCAATAGTTTTCTAAAAACCCCAAAAGTAAAAGTTGCAGAAAATCTTGATAAATTTCAAATAATCAAAAAAGCCATTGCAGATTTTGATGACAAATATAAAAATAAAGTTTATCAAAATGGCAATATTGCCAAGCTTGCCATTTATTGTGGCAATATAAAAAATTTGGAAGAGGAGATATATCCCTTTTTGATCGGAGATTTAAAAATAAACCCAGATGAGATATTAAAATTTCATCGTGGCAATAAAGAATTTGCGTATCTCGCAGAAAATCAACTGCTTTTTAATACACTTGATACTCCAAAAACATTATCAGCTACAAAAAAACGTTATATTTTGTTGGTGCAAATAGGCAAAGAGGGTTGGGATAGCCCAAGTTTAACAGGTGTAGTGTTGTCTCAAAAAGGCGATAGCCCGAGGAATATGGTGCTACAAACTTCATGTCGGTGTCTGCGACAGGTTGATAAAAACAAACATGAAACCGCCCTTATATGGCTCAACGAGTTCAATGCAAAAATCCTAAACCAACAACTAAAAAAAGAACAACAAACCAGCATAGAAGAGTTAAACAAATTAAAACCACACATAGATACCAAAAAAATAGCACGATTTTCAAGGCTTGAATATCTGCATCTACCAAAAGTTGAATTTTATCAACTCAAAATAACCTATAATTCAATTGATGAAGAAAAAAATGCCGATACAAAAACAAAACTTAAAAATTTAACCAAAACAATTAAAAACTATAAAACAGCAAGCTTAATTAAAACAGGTGAATTAAATAATATTGACGATGCCGATTTAAAACTAATCCAACATGATGGAGCAAAATCTGCAAGTTTTAACCAATGGATTTTTAATATTTCAAAAGAGAGTTTTAATACAATCAATCCAGCAAAATTAAATAAATTCCAAACACAATTAAAACTAATATTTGATAAAATCACTTTCATAAAAAACGATATAATAGTATTTAATGAGTTGTATGATTTACATCAGATTAACTCGCAGATAAGACTTGCATTTAATATCAAAAGAAATTTACAAACCATGACAGAAGTTGTCGATAAAAAAGCGAATTTATTGATTGTTGATAATTTAAAGGCTGTTGAAAAGAATGAAAAATTACATCCAAATCAAAGCGATACAGAAAAAATATTAGAGTTAGATAAATCAGGTGGGTCGCTTGATATTGATATGACAAAAGCAAAACAAGATTATGATGCAGCTATAAAAACCTTAAAAGAGCAAGGCTTGGAGCATATGATGCAAAGTTTTGACACCTTTGCAACAAGCAAAACTTATTCATCAGCAGTAAAAAGCAAAAACAACACTTTTCATTATCTACCTTATGATTTCAAGCAAAGTAATTTTGAAAAAGAAATTTTACAAAAAACACTCAACCTCCAAGATTTTAAAAATAATGAGTTGGAAATATATTATAATGGTGAGCGTGGTTTAACCGAATTTGTCATAAATTGTTATGCTAAACAAAATAAATATTGGCAAAATATCGGCAAATATACGACAGATTTTTTAATAATAAAGCGTAAAAATAAAGAGATTCATCAAGCCTTGATAGTTGAAACCAAAGGCAAAGGGTTTGAAAACGATCCTGTTTTTAAAGCTAAACGAAAATTTGTTGAAACCGAATTTTTAGAACAAAACAAAGAAAAATTCAAATACAACAAATTTGACTTTCTTTATCTGGTTGATAGCGATGATATGCCAACAAATTTAAATAAATTAAGCGGCAAAATAAACGAGTTTTTTAAGCAATGACAAAAATACTTACACATTCAAATTTAAATAAAATGCGGAGTTATTCCGCAGTTTTTTCAAGTACCTCTTTTTCAAGGCTGTTAAGGGAAGATGACTATTTTTTCATGGATAGCAGACTGATAGAATACGATAATTCTATTTTGAGTGACAAATTAACCACCTACTTAGATTATCTTAAATTTATATACAAAGAGCTAATAAATAACTACCGTAACGAGTATATCTATAAAAACACTTTAATCAACGGGTTGCTTTTGAAAAAATATAGTGTAAAAGACACAATTATTATCAACGAGTTCAGAGTAGGAAACTCAATTGCTGATACTGTTATGTTCAATGGCACAAGTAAAGCGTTTGAAATTAAAACAGAATTAGATTCAGGAAAAAGACTACCTAATCAGTTAGCAGATTATACTAAAATTTTTGAAAAATGTTATATTGTTACTCACAAAAAATTGATAGAAAAATACAAAAAAGTAGATAAGAATATTGGCATTATTGTGATTAGCAATGACAAACAATCGCTAAATATTGAAGAAATAAGGTCAGCACAAATTAACGGTCAAATTGATGTAAATTTTTTAATGAAAACAATTAGAACAAGTGAATACAAATATATTGTTAAAAAACATTACGGCATATTACCAAAAATGAATGATTTCAATATGTTTAATGTTTGCAAAGAACTAATGATGGAGATTCCTTACAAAAAATTAAATAAATTGTTTTTAGAGGTGGTTCGTAAGAGAAAATCTAACACAGGAAAATTAAGAACATTTAGCAATGAATTGAGACAGCTTGCTCTTGCTATGAATTTTAACTCTAATACTTATAATTTATTATTAGAAAAATTAAATAAACCTATAACACTTTAAATCTATGTACTATCCATATCTAAGAGCAAGACAATTTGAGTTAATAGCTTTACGCGAATATGCTCAGCAAAGAGGTAATAATAATTTTATTACTCCAATCATTGAACCTGTTAAAAAAACATTCGCTAGTTTCAAATTGGCAATACCATTACTTTCTAAAAATGATGTAAAATTTGCTCTTATTTTGAATCCACAAGTAGGCGAGCTGAAAAACAACAAAGTAAGAGAAAATTTTGATTTAATAACATCAGAGCTTGAAACAGAGGACATGTAAACTATGCCAATAAAATACATACCATACAATCCAGATCCTGTTGAAGGGCAGGCTATTCTTGATAACTTTTCAAGGACTCGGAGGGTGTTGCGTTATCGTGATAATAATGAGGTTTATGATCGTATTTTGCGAGGTATGCCTTATTATGAAACCGAAGTTATCGAGCAGGTCGGAGATGATAATAAAAACCTTGTCATCCGTGGCGAGTGTATATCCGCTTGTGCTTATTTAAAAGAGCAAAGTATAAAAGTAGATTTGGTTTATATTGATCCACCTTTTGCAAGTGGTGCCGATTATGCAAAAAAAGTCTATATTCGCCGCAATCCATGCCTTGCTGAAAAAATAAAAATAGCAGAACAACAAATGGATGATAGCGAAATCCAAGCCTTTGAAGAAAAAATGTATGGCGACATTTGGCAAAAAGAAGATTATTTAAATTGGATGTTTGAAAATTTGCAAGCTATAAAATCAATAATGAGCGACACCGCCAGTATTTATGTGCACCTTGATTGGCATATCGGACATTATGTAAAAATTCTAATGGATGAAGTGTTTGGTGAGGATAGATTTAGAAATGAAATAATCTGGAAATATTTTGGTCCGACAAGCACAAAAGTAAATTACCCAAGAAAACATGATAATATTTATTATTACACAAAAAATGAAGACAGAGTGTTTAATTATGATGCCTGTCTGGTTGATTATGATGAAAAGGCTATTAAAAGATACGACAAAATGGACGAAAGCGGAAAACGATACAAAGTCTATAACGAAAAAAATGGAGCAAAACGTAAAGCATATATGAATGGAGGCACCCCAACAGAAATATTTGAAATTCCAGGAGAGCAAAATCCATATTATGGCACTCAAAAACCAGAAGCATTATTAGATCGTATCATCAAAGCCTCATCAAATGAAAATATGGTGGTGGTAGATTTTTTTGGTGGTAGTGGAGTAGCCGCCAAAGTAGCCCATGACTTAGGCAGAAAATTTATCAATGTTGATATTGGTTTAAATAGCATTCAAACCACAAGAGATAGATTAAAAGAGGCAGGGGCGAGCTTTCAAATAATGGATATCAAAGATGGAGTGAGTCTGTTTCGTAATCCGGTGCAAACGATGGATAAACTTGCAAAACTTATCCCGGGTTTACAACAAAATATAACTGGCATCGGCAAATTTTGGTTTGGTGCAATCTCGGATAGCAAATTTGGCACGGTGCCTGTGTATGTGCCGAACTTAATCAATAGCAAAGAGAAAATTCTTGATATTCCTTTTGTCAACACAATCATAAATCAGGAATTACAAAATCTTGAAATTGATATAAAAAAAATAATAGTTTATTATATTGATATAAGTGACGACAAAGAAATTAAACAATTTATAAAAGATAATAATGCGACATTGGTAAAAATAGAATTATTGGATCTTAAAAACTTTTTACATGATATAATTATTGAAGATATTGTAAATTACAAAATTGAAAAAATAGGAACACAGAAAAATACGGATTTAACGGATAGTCACGGATCAATCAGTGATAATCTGTCAAATCAGTGTGATCCGTGTTCCTATCAAATAACAATTATAAATTTTACCAGCGACAGGTTGATACAAAAAATAAATGAATTTAATCAAAAAGGTAATTTACAATCAATCAGTAGCGGACGAGAGTTCAATCCAATCAATATTAGCGATGAGGGATTAGAGTTAATTGAGATGATAAGTTTAGACTGCAAAAATGATAACGGCATCTGGCAAAGTGATGTTGAGATAAAAATTGATAAATTAGGTTATATGACTTTAAACAACAAAAAAACAAAAAGTTTTTGGGACGGAAAAATAATGAGCCGCAATAAACCACTAAGGTTAAAAATAAGAAATATATCAGGCGATGAGGCAATATTGAATTTATTGGATCAAAAATAAAAATGACAAATAATCAAAACAATAGGATTTTATCAGGAATGCGTCCAACCGGTAAATTGCATCTGGGGCATTATCATGGAGTGTTAAAAAACTGGGTAAAATTGCAACATAATTATGAGTGTTTCTTTTTTGTTGCCGACTGGCATGCACTAACTACGGATTATGAAAATCCGTCTGCCATTAAACAAAATACTTTTGATATGGTGGTAGACTGGTTAGCCGTAGGAATTGAACCGGGATCTGCCAAAATATTCGTTCAATCCGCAGTGCCGGAGCATGCTGAATTGCATTTATTATTATCAATGATGACACCGCTTGGCTGGTTAGAACGTGTGCCATCTTATAAAGATCAACAAGAAAAACTGCAACAAAAAGATTTATCCACCTATGGTTTTTTAGGGTATCCTTTGTTACAAGCTGCTGATATTTTGTTATATAAAGCAGGTGGAGTGCCAGTAGGAGAAGATCAGGTCGCTCATATTGAGCTGACTCGTGAGGTGGCAAGAAGATTTAATTTTTTATATGGCAAAGAGCCGGAATTTATTAAAAAAGTCGAGATAGCGATTAAAAAAATGGGTAAAAAAAATGCTAAACTCTATAATGCATCACGCAAAGATTACCAAGAAAAAGGCGACCAAAAAGCATTAGAGGTGGCACAAGCTTTATTAGATTCACAGCAAAATATATCAATTGGTGACAAAGATCGGTTGTTTGGTTTTTTGGAAGGTGCGAATAAAATAATTTTACCAGAACCACAAGCCTTATTAACTCATGCTGCAAAAATGCCGGGGTTAGATGGGCAAAAAATGTCAAAATCTTATAATAATGCTATCTCTTTACGAGAGGATATTGATGTTATGGTTAAAAAGGTGCGAACTATGCCGACCGATACTGCTCGTGTTCGTAAAACTGATGTAGGTGACCCTGATAGATGTCCGGTGTGGCAATTTCATACCGTATACTCTGATGATGACACTAAAAACTGGGTGCAAGATGGGTGCAAAAATGCAAATATTGGTTGCCTGCAATGCAAAGAACCTATTATTGAGTCCATAACAGATGAGTTAAAAACAATTCAACAAAGGGCAGCGGAATATTCATCTGATAAAACTTCCGTTTTAAATATTATCAAAGAGGGGGTTTTAGCCGCTCGTGATGTAGCCTCTGAGACTATGGAAGATGTCAGAGATTCAATGGGGCTTGGAGATTAAATATGAGTGAGATTGATAACAATATTTTAATTGAGGGCAAAAAACTTGAATCCTTACCTGAAAATCTATATATTCCACCAGATGCTTTAGAGGTTATTTTAAAATCTTTTAGTGGCCCGTTGGATTTATTATTATACTTAATCCGCAAACAAAATCTTGATATTTTAAACATTCCTATTGCCTCGATTACGCAGCAATATATTGAATATATAAGATTGATGAAAATAATTAAATTAGAACTCGTAGCAGAATATTTATTGATGGCAGCTTTGCTTGCTCATATTAAATCGCAGATGTTGTTGCCTACAAAAAAAGATATTGTTGATGAGGATGAAGACCCCAGAGCTGAATTAGTGCGTCGCTTGCAAGAATATGAGATGATGAAAAAAGCTGCCACCCACATTGATAACTTACCAAGACAAGAGCGAGATTATCATCTTATCTGTTTGGATTTTGCTGATAAAAGTAAATATATCAAACCACCACAGATTAAATTAGATGCAGTTTTTAAAGCTTTTGTTAATGTTTTACAGCAAGCTTCTTTAAACGAACAACATAAAATCGGCAAAGAACAATTATCACTGCGGGCGACAATGAGCGAGGTTTTATCCAAATTAGACTCCGATAAATTTAAAGATTTTTATGATTTATTTAATATCAAACAAGGGGTGGCAGGCATAGTAATTACATTTCTCGCCATCTTAGAACTTGTCAAGGAATCTATAATTCACTTTCAACAATCATCACCACAAGAGCCTATATATGTTAGAACAACAGCTTAAAAATATTATTCTATCTTTGCTTTTGTCAAGCCCTGATGCTTTGTCTATCAACAGATTAAATAAAATAATCAATGATGATAACAGCGATAATAATAAAAAAAATAAAGAACAACTTAAAAATGCTTTGGATAATTTATTAGATCAATCTCAAACCCAAATATGGGCTTTAAATGAGACTGCCACAGGTTATAAAATAATTATCAAACCTGAATATAATAAATATATCGCAAAAATGTTAATTGAAAAACCGCCTACCTATTCGCCTGCTTTATTAGAAACTTTAAGTATAATAGCTTATAAACAACCTGCCACTCGTGCTGATATTGAAAAAGTTCGGGGGGTTGCGACAAGCTCTAATATTATGAAAACCCTAAGAGAGCGAGGCTGGATAAAAATAAACGGTTACAAGGACGTGCCTGGCAAGCCATCTTTATGGGGGACAACAGATGAATTTTTAAATTATTTTAACCTCAAATCATTATCACAATTACCAAAAATTGATAATGAAAAAATAAAAGAGTTAGCCCTGTGATGAATAGCTTAGATGATTTTTTAACCCTATTAGAGCAAAAAAAGTTATTAAAAAAAATAACTCATCCGCTAAGCCCTAAATTAGAAATTACCGAAGTATGTCATAGAGTTTTAAAACAACAAGGCGAAGCATTATTATTCACAAACCCTACAACAGGCAAATATCCGCTATTGGGAAATTTATACGGCACAGTCGAGAGGGTAGCACTCGCAATGGGTGCAAACAATACCGCCGAGCTTAAAAAAATAGGACAACTCTTAGCATTTTTAAAAGAGCCAGAGCCGCCTACGGGCTTCAAACAAGCCTTATCAAATTTGCCAAAATTTAAAAAAGTGCTTAAAATGAGTCCGAAAATAATTAAAAACCCTGTCTGCCAACAGCAAATTTATGATGAAAAAGAAGTAGATCTTGCTAACTATCCGATCATGACCTGTTGGCCTGATGATGTTGCTCCTCTTTTAACCTGGGGGCTTACTATCACCCAATCTCCTCTGCAAAAACGCACTAATTTAGGGATTTATAGGATGCAGGTTATTGATAAAAATAAACTAATTATGCGCTGGTTACCGTTTCGTGGCGGTGCTATGGATTATATGACATGGTGCAAAAAAAATCCTAAAAAACCATATCCTGTGGCAGTTGCTATAGGAGCCGATCCTGCGACAACTTTGGCGGCTGTCACCCCAATCCCTGATTCACTTGGCGAATATGCTTTTGCGGGTTTATTAAGAAACCAAAAAACTCAAATTTCAAAAGCTTTGTTGTCTGATTTATATGTGCCATCTACTGCCCAGATAATCTTGGAGGGTTTTATTTATCCAAATGAGGTAGCCTGTGAGGGTCCGTTTGGCGATCACACCGGATATTATAATGAGACTCAAAACTTCCCGGTTTTTACCGTCAAAAGCATAACTCAAAAAAATAATCCAATTTATCATTCAACCTATACCGGACGTCCACCTGATGAGCCTGCTATTTTGGGGGCGGCTTTGAATGAAGTATTTGTGCCGATTTTACAAAAACAATTCCCTGAAATTGTTGATTTTTATTTACCGCCTGAGGCTTGTTCTTATCGGATGGCAATTGTTAGTATCAAAAAAACCTATGGCGGTCACCCTAAAAGAATTGCCTTTGGAATTTGGTCATATTTGCGACAATTTATGTTTACCAAATTTATTATAGTAGTAGATGATGATATAAATATTAGAGATTGGCAGGATGTTATCTGGGCGATTTCAACGAGGGTTGACCCTGCACGAGATAGTTTGATAGTGGATAATACCCCAATTGATTATTTAGATTTTGCCTCGCCACAGACAGGTTTAGGTTCAAAAATGATGATAGATGCCACGAATAAACTCCCAAATGAAACCCTGCGAGAATGGGGCAAAAAAATCGTCCAAGACAAAAAAGTAGTAGATAAAATTGATAAATTATGGAGTGAGATATTTTAAAAATGGATTATTTTAATTATAAAAACGATGAATACTATGCCGAAGATGTGGCAGTTAAAAAAATGGCTGCAACCTATGGCACGCCTTTGTTTGTATATTCGCAACAGACAATAAAGCATCATCTTAATACCTATATCAAAGCCTTTGGCAATAGCGGACATAAGTTGTGTTATTCGGTAAAAGTAAATTCAAATTTAAGTATTTTAAAAATGATGGTTAAGATGGGAACCGGGTTTGACATAGTCTCAAAAGGCGAGTTACAAAAAGTTATCATGGCAGGGGCAAAAGGCTCTGATATTGTTTTTTCAGGGGTAGGCAAAACTACCGATGAGTTAGAATTTGCCTTAGAGAACAATATTTACTGTTTTAATGTGGAATCATATCCAGAATTATTAAACCTTCAAAAAATTGCCGCCAAACAAAATAAACAAGCACCTGTCGCCATTCGGGTAAATCCTGATATTGATGCCAAAACTCACCCCTATATTTCAACTGGCATGAGCGAGAATAAATTCGGCCTTAATATTGATGAGGCGATTGAGGCTTATAAATTTGCCAAAAATTCAAAAAACTTAAAAATAATCGGCATAGATTGTCATATAGGGTCACAGATTACCACCATAAAACCCTATGAAGATGCTACCGATAAATTATTAAATTTAGTTCAAAAATTAAAGGATGATCTGGATATAGATATAGAACATATTGATCTAGGTGGCGGTTTGGGTGTTTGTTATGATGATGAAAATCCACCATCGGTTGATATTTGGATAAATAGTATCCTCACCAAAATCCCAAAAAATATGAAACTAATTTTAGAGCCGGGCAGATCAATTATGGCGAATGCCGGAATATTGTTAAGTCAGATAATTTATATCAAAAAAAATAAAAATAAAAATTTTATTATCACCGATTCTGGCATGAATGATCTTATTCGCCCATCATTATACCAAGCCTATCATAAAATAATCCCTGCCATAAAAAACTCCGGTGAAAAAATAACAGCGGATATAGTGGGACCCATTTGCGAGTCCACCGATTTCAGTGGCAAAAATCGCAACATTCAATGCCAGCCAAACGATATATTAGTCACAAGAACCGTAGGTGCTTATGGTTTTTGTATGGCATCTAATTATAATATCCGCCCTCGATCAGCGGAGGTTATGGTTGATAAAAATTCACATAAAATAATCCGCCACCGTGAAAGCATTGATGATCTTATAAAAAATGAAATTATCGAATGATTTTCAAAAGATGAGCTTCAATCTTATCTTGTAACTTATTGTTTTTTAGATGAATTATGGGCGGTAGCTTATGCACCACTGCCGACTTTAGAAAGTTATTTAAGGCTCTTCATAGGCAGTGCTTGATATACACAAATATTCCATATAAAATTATTGGTTGTGGTGGTATAATGTAGGATCTTTTATTTCCGCTGATAAAAAACCTTGGGTTCGGTAATGACAAGAATCACAAACTCCGCAAGCCTTGCCATTTTTATCGGCGGCATAACAGGATACGGTAAGTGAGTAGTCAACTTTTAAGCCTAGGCCTTTTTGGATTATTTGTTTTTTATTCAAATGCAATAATGGACTGTGAATTTTAATTTTTTTGCCTTCGATGCTTTGCTTGGTTGCAAGGTTTGCCATCTTCGTAAATTGCTGGATATATTCTTCTCTACAATCAGGATAACCTGAATAATCGACAGAATTTATTCCTATAAAAATATCCTGCACATCGCAAACCTCTGCATAAGCCAAAGCGAATGATAAAAAAATTGTATTCCGAGCCGGCACATATGTAGATGGAATAAATCCGTTATCTTGGTTGTAATTTTCAATTTTAATTTTGTCATCTGTTAATGCACTGTTGCCTAACTTACCTAGATCAATATTTAAAATTACAGGCTTATCAATTTTCATATTTTTACATATTTTTTTTGATGCTGATATCTCGCTTATATTTTTTTGTCCGTAATTAAAAGATAAAGCCAGACAAGAAAAATCCATATTTTTTGCTATGGCAAGAGTCGTAGTAGAATCTAATCCACCTGATAATAATATTATCGCTTTTTTATTATTCATGTTTTTTATCTCATATTTATTATTTTGTGAAGTTGTAGTTGCAATTTAACATCTAACTTATCAGTTATTAACCATTGTGCCATTGTAGCAGGCTGTAAGTTATTATAAACAGGACTAAATAAAGTTGTGATATTTTTTTTAATAATTTGATGGGTAGTGATAAAATTTTTTGCCCATTGGTAGTCTTTTTTGTCATTTATTACAAATTTTATCTGATCTCCACTTTTTAAGTATTGCAAATTTTCTATTTTATTGTCGCAACAGTGATTTGAGCCTGGAGTTTTAATGTCCATCACTATAACAGCTCTATTATCTATATTTTTAATATTCACACTGCCTGAGGTTTCTATCGATACTTTATAATTCAAATCTGCCAGAGTTTTTATAAGCTCTGGACAGTTTTTTTGTGATAGTGGTTCGCCACCTGTGATACATATTCTCTGCAATGATAATTCTGCAAGTTTGTGGCAAATCATAGCTATGCTATATTTTTCTCCCACAGCAAAAGCATATTTTGTGTCACACCATGGGCATCGCAGCGGACATCCTGATAGACGAACAAAAGAGGTGGGATAACCTGCATCATTTGATTCCCCTTGAATGCTTGGAAATATTTCATTGATAAGGATGCTCATATATGAAAAACTAAGAGCAAAAGTAGTTTTTTAAGAATTTTAACATAATTTCCTTAAAAATTCTTTAATTTTTTTTGTGAAAGTTTAGCATTTTCTGTATTGGGGTAGGTATCTATTATATATTTGAAGATGGTTCTGGCTTCTTTTTTGTAACCTAATTCATAATAACAATAGGCAATTTTAATTTGGGCATCTGGATTTTTGTCACTGTTGGGATAACCCTCAACAAGATTTAAAAACTCATTCAAAGCAATATCGTATTTTTTTAAAGCATAGTAAGATTCCGCTAACCAGTATTGGGCGTTATCAGAGTATTCGTTGTTGGTTTTGTGTTTTTTTAAAAAAGAATTAAAGGATTTGATGGCTTTGTTATATTTTCCTTGTTTTAAAAAAGATAATGATTTTTGGTAATCTTTTTTACCAACATCAGTTGTTGTTGAGTAATTAGTGTTGGAGTTATTGATGGAGTTATTGTTGGATGAAAATGATTTGTTGCTCTCTAATTTTTTGATTCTAATATTTAAATCATTATAAAGGTTTTTTTGGCGATCTTCATTTTTTTTGAGTTTATATTGCAAGGTTTCAATAGTGCCTCTCAATTCTTGGCTGTCAATTCGCAACTGTTCGTTTTGTTGCAACAGAGCCCCCATTTGATTGTTGCCAGATTTATTTTTTAATATTCTGACATCCTTTTTTAACTTAATGATGGCAGCATCTTGCCTTTTATTTTGGGAAGATGCTGCTAAACCTACACTTACAGAAAATATATTACATACAAAAACTACAATAACATATCTATGTAGGATTTTATTTATAGACAAATTCAACTCGTCTGTTCTGCGACCATGAGGACTCGTTGTGTCCTAATGAAATTGGTAACTCCTCACCAAACGAGACAACTCTAATTTGGTTTTGGTTAGCACCATTGAACATAAGTTGGTTACGAACGGCATTAGCACGTCTTTCACCTAATGCGATGTTATATTCACGCGAACCTCTCTCATCTGCATGACCTTCTAACTTAATAGCAATAGATGGATTAGATGCAAGATACTGAGCATGAGCTGAAACAATACTTGTATATTGACCGTCGATATCTGCTCTATCATAGCTAAAGTAGATTGTCATCTGTTGCGGTAGACCGCCAGATGGTTGAGCTACGAGCTCTGGATCTTCGGCAAACTCATCATCTTCTATCGGATTGCCATCTTCATCCAATTCTTCTTCTGTTACCTCTTCATCCACCAATTCTGGATCTTCGCCATCAAATTCTTCTTCGTCTTCTTCTTCATCTGATCCACCACAGGCAAACAAGCCAATTGATAAAAATAAAACCATTAAAAGTTTCAAAAATTCTTTCATAATTACAGCCCTATAAAGTAAAAAAATAAATAGTTTTAAAACCCTTGCATAAAACACGCATACAATAAAAATAAAAATCTCTTTAATTACAGTGTTTTATAAAAAAGTCTTAATGATTTTATGTTTCCAAAACAAAAAAACATCAATAAATCAAGACAAACTATACAAAATTTAACCCAAGATTGCAAGTTTTTTATAAAATTTTTTAAAAATATAAGATATATTTAATTTTTTATTGTAATATAGTTATTTTTTTGAGATTATTAATGTGAAAATGAAAACACTTGCGATAATAGCAACAACGGTTTTTATGATTATTGCTATTGTATTGTTTTGGTATTTTAACAACCAAACTTTACAAAAAACACAACTTAACAATGAGCAGTTAGGTTATGCTCTTATTTCTAACACAGATGAGACAAAAAAATATACAAAACCACAGATTACCGAATATTTTTGGTATGGATGTGAGCATTGTTATAATTTTTTGCCAAAAATTAACCAATGGAAAAAAACAAACCATACAAAAGTTGATATAGAGTTGTTGCCTGCTGCCATAAATCCCGATATGATAGATCATGCTCGTGCATATTTTGCTGCGGTTGATCTAGGTGTTTTAGACAAGTTCCACGATGCTATGTTTGATGCCATCCATAAAAAAAAGCAAAAATTATATAACATGCAAGACATAGCCAATTTTGCTGCAACATTAGGTATTGATAAACAAAAATTTATAGCTGCAATGCAAAGCCCTGCAACAGAAAAACGTATTTTAAGGGTAAATGACATGATTGTGACACAGGATATAACCCAAACTCCTGCTCTGGTATTAAATAATTCTTATCGTATTAACTCTAATCTTGCAGGCGGTCATAATAATATGATAAGAGTTTTAAATAATCTCATTAAAGAAGAAAACTGATTAGTTTAAATCTGAGTCTTTTCCAGCTCGTTTATAAGCTGTTGCATGTTGTCAGGTAGTGGAATATTTAATGATATGATATTGCCATCTGTGGGATTTTTTAAAGTCAAAGAATAGGCATGCAAGGCTTGATTTTGAACAGAACGTAATAATGTTGCTAATTCAGTGGGGCAATTTTTTGGTAATTTTAATCTAGCACCATATGTCTTATCCCCTAAAATTGGTAATTTTATATGGGACATATGGACTCTTATTTGGTGGGTTCTACCTGTTTCTAATCTTATATCTAAAAGCGTAAAACCAGAATATTTTTGTTTAACACTAAAATGAGTTATAGCAAACTTACCGCCATTTCTGATGGTAAATTTTTGGCGATCTATATGGTGGCGTCCTATGGGCAAATCAACAGTATCACCACAAATCGGCTCACCTTGAACTATCGCTTGGTATTTTCTGCTTATCTCTCTGTTGGTTAATTGTTCGATTAAATTATCATATGCCATCTGGGTGCGAGCTATCATCATAAGTCCGGTGGTATCCTTATCCAAACGATGCACTATTCCACATCTTGGCACATTTTTTTGTTGGGAATAGTGGTAAAGCAAGCCATTTAAGATTGTGCCGTGATAATTTCCTACTCCTGGATGAACTACCATATTGACAGGTTTATTTATTATTAGAATATTCTCATCTTCAAATACGATGTTAAGCTGGATATCTTCGGCATCATATTGTGAGTTAGGATTATTTTTATAATTTTGTTCAATTGTTATTGTGTCATTTATTTGAGTGATATACTTAGCTTTTTTTTGTCCGTTGTTGCATGCAATATAACCTGTTTTAATAAGGCTTTGAATTTTTGAGCGAGTCATAGCAGGCCTTGCTTTTAGGATAGATAAATCTAACCTCATCCCTTGCAAACTCTCGTCAATTGTAAGAATATCTATTTTATCCATTTTATAGGGTTTAGTGTTTTGGTTTTTTTACGAATTTCAAAATAAAGAGAAGTTTTTTTTTGCCCTCCTGATTTGCCTACCTTAGCGATTTTATCTCCGGTTTTTACCCAATCTCCGATATTTTTTAAAATAGTTTGGTTATAACCGTATAAAGAAATATAAGATCTTTGATGGCTGATTATTATTATATTGCCATAACCGCTTAACCAACCGGTATAAACTACTTCGCCGTCATAGATTGCTTTGACATTATTGCCATCTTTTGCATTGATAACAATTCCTTGGTAACGCAGATCGCCGATTCCTTTTTTGCTGTTATATTTGTGGGCAACATAACCTTTGGTCGGCCACATCAGCTTGCCTTTATATTTTGTTATAGGAGCATTATTGTTATTTTTTGTTTTGTGATTAGTGTTGTTATTTGTCTGTTCATTTTTTTGAGTGTTGTTTATCACGTTACCAAGTTGTATTTTTTGGTGTTTAAATCTTTGCAGTCTGTTATTTTTGTATTGAATGTCTTGATCTAATGTGGTTAGTAAATTTTGCCGATATTTTTTTGCTTTATCTAATTTATTTTGTTGTTTTTGTAAGCGGTGTTGTTTTGTTTTTAATTGGTCTTGTGCTTTTTTCATAAGAGATAAATTTTGCAAAACCTCCTTATACAAGTTGCGGCTTTTATTTATTTGTTGTTTGCGGTAGTTATTAAAAATTTTTGCATAGTTTAGAGCACGAGCAAGAGTTTGTGGAGATTTTTGGTTTAGAATGAGACTTATGGTTTGAATGCTACCAATTTTATATTCAGCCTGAATTTGCTTGATTAGTTTTTTGCGGTAATTGTTAAGTGTTATTTTATTTTTTTGGTTTTGCCTTTGTTTGGCTTTGATTTGCACTGTTAAATCAAAATATTCTTGTTGTAATTTTGCAAGTTTTGCTCCGATGGAGGAGATCTCAGTTTCAATTTTTTTAAGTTTGTGGGCATGGTTGTCTTTGCTAATTTCGTATTCAATAATTTGGGCACTAATATTGTCAATTTTTTTATCTAACCTCTGAATTTTGCCAGATTTATTGTCTGCTATGGCAATATTTATAAAAAAAATAACAATTGTTAGTAAAATAATTTTCATATTGTTGTATTATAACATTTTTTATTTTAAAATATTATGTATATGTTTGATTCGCATATTATAACACATGATGAAGATATTGAAAGAGCTTCTCGCTCATTAAAGGCCATGTCTCATCCTCTTAGGTTAAAAATTTTATGCTCGTTGGGTAATAATAAAAACTCAGTGCAAGAAATTGTCAAATTTGTTGGCACAAGCCAGAGCAACATCTCACAACATCTTTGCATCTTAAAAGATAAAGGAATCCTGTCTTCGCAAAAAGATGCCAATAGAGTATATTATAAAATCTCTGATGTCCGCACTTTAAAGCTGATAGAGATGATGCAAGATGTTTTTTGTGGGTAGATTATAATGGATCAATATATACAATTTATTACAAATCATTACTGGTTATCACTATCTTTTGTTATGACAGTAGGTTTTGTCGTTTATATGGAATATAATATTCGTTTTGCTCCATATGAATCTCTTACCCCTACCCAGGCTGTTATTCTACAAAACCATGAAGATGCAATTTTTATTGATATTCGTGAAAGCAAAGAGTTATCTCGTGGCAAGTTAATTGATTCTGTGCATATTCCTTTGACAAAATTTGCCACAGCGGGCAACCAGCTCAATAAACATCGTAATAAAAACCTAATAATATACTGTGCTAATGGTAATCGCTCGCGTTCTGTTTGTAAAAAGTTAATCAAGCAAGATTATAAACAAGTCTTTAATTTAACAGGCGGAATCAATGCTTGGCAAAAAGAAAATTTTCCTACCACAACTTAGAGATTTAATGAATTATGCAAAAACAACAAAAAAAAATTATAATCTATAGTTCTACATTTTGTCCATACTGCACTATGGCGTTTAATCTTTTAAAATCAAAAAACCTAAATTTTGAAAAAATAAATATCTCAACTGACAGTAAGCAATTAGAAATTATGTTACAAAAATCAAATGGTGCCAGAAGTGTGCCACAAATTTTTATAGGAAATACCCATGTTGGTGGCTATGATGATATGCAAGCCTTAGAGCAAGCCGATAAATTAGACAAAATAATCTATGGATGATGATCTGTTATTAAGATATAATAGTTCCATAATGCTGCCAGAGATTGATATAAAAGGGCAACAAAAACTCACCCAAAGTAAAGTTGTTATTATGGGGCTTGGCGGTTTGGGTTCTCCTGTGGCTTTATATCTATCCTCAACTGGGATAGGGAATTTGACTTTTGTAGATTTTGATAAGGTAGACATTACGAACTTACAAAGACAAATAATCCATTCAACTGATGATATAAAAAAAAATAAAACCATCTCTGCGCGCGAACAAGCCTTAAAAATAAACCCAGATATTAAGATAAATTGCATTGATAAAAAATTAAACCCCCAAGAATTAAATAATTTATTCAAAACAGCAGATATTGTCGTAGACTGCACTGATAATTTTGCCAGCAGGTTTGCTATCAATGCGGCCTGTGTGCAGAGCAAAACACCGCTTGTAAGTGCCGCTGCTATAAGATTTGAGGCACAAATAAGTGTGTATCGTGCGGACTTGCCAAATAGTGCTTGTTATAACTGCTTATATGCCATCAGCAAAGATGAGAGAGAAAACTGTGCAGAACAGGGCATTATACCGCCTTTGGTTGGCATAATGGGCTCGATGCAAGCTTTGGAGGTTATTAAAGTTTTATTAAATATCGGCAAGTCTTTGCAAAATAAACTATTAATTTTTGATGCCAAAAATACTAATTTTAGAGTTATGAATCTTAAAAAAGATGAAAATTGTCCCACTTGTGGCAACAATTGAGAATGGATAATTAAAAAAATCCGTTATAACGAGGCAAACGGATAAAACTTTTAAGCACGGAAAATTCCCCTCCTATGGAGGGGTGGCACGAAGTGGCGGGGTGGTCTATGGCAAAACGGATAAAACTTTTATCCCCACAAATCAAGTTTTCATTTTTGTTTTATGGTAAAATATGCAGATGGCACAAATTGATTTAGTTAAATATGATTTATCTTTTGCTACCAGATTTTTATTTATATTTCTGGGAATAATAATACTGATATCAGGCGGTTTGATTTCTATGTATGTCAAATCAATTTTTAACGGATTATTTGTAGTTGGAATTATTATGGTATTTGGATTGCTTATTAGTATGATTTTTATTGCTAAACATATCCAAAAAAAGAGAAAAATACTCGGGAGTTTATAATGGAAACACTTGCAACAATTGTTATTTATTTAATGGCATTTTCTATAATGGCAACTATGTTTTATAGTTTCTACACGGCAACAAAATAATACCCAAAAAATTTTATTTTTATAGAAATTATTGTGAAGCACGATTTTTTAAAAGCAGTTACTGTTGTAGTTATTGGCATTATTTTATCATCTTGTGGGTGGTTTGATAATAAAAATACAACAGAACTTCAGCTCCAAGGCACAACATTAGATGCTAAAACTAATTTAATCTGGAAGCGGTGTAGCGCGGGGCAAAAGTGGAATGGTAAAACTTGCACTGGCAAAGCAAAAAAAATGAAATGGCAAGAGGCACAAGATTATGCTAAATCTCATAAATTCGCAAGTAAATCAAACTGGCGAGTTCCCACAATAAAAGAGTTAAATACTTTAATTTATTGCTCTAATGGCAAAAAATTAAAATATGAAAAAGATGGTTTTTATCTCATAAAATCCGAAGGTAGTTACGGATGCAAAAGCGACACTCGTGGTAATTATCAACAACCTACTATAAATACAACAATATTTCCTAACACACCTGCCTACACTTACAGTTTCTGGTCGTCCTCGCCGCATTCCCCAGGGTATGCATGGAGGCTGCACTTCAGCAACGGCTTTGATTTTTACAGTTACCGTACCTCTGCTCTCTATGTTCGTTTGGTTCGTGATTCTGCTAATTGAGAATTAAAAATTAAAAAAACCCGTCATGGCACAGGCGGACGGCAAAAAAAGAATCCCGTCATTGCGAGTGAGCCTGCGAACGAAGCAATCTCGTCGTGGTATACGGACACCATAAGAGATCACTTCGCTATGCTCGTGATGACGACATTAAAAAGAGATAGTCACGGCAGTATAGTTGCTTTGTGTTCTTATTTTTCTCCGTCCGCCTGTGCCATGACGAGATTCTTTTTTCTAATAAAACAATAAAATGAATATCGTAGTAGGTTTATCAGGTGGAGTGGATTCGGCAGTTGCGGCTTTGTTGTTGAAACAGGCAGGGCATGAGGTGACGGCTGTGTTTATGAAAAATTGGGAAGAAGACGATAGTTCTGAATATTGTTCTGCCAAAGAGGATTTAGAAGATGCTTGCAAAATTGCCGACAAAATTGGCATAGAGTTAAAAACTATCAATTTTGCCACTGAATATTGGGACAAAGTTTTTGAAATATTTTTAGATGAATACAAAAAAGGACGCACCCCCAACCCAGATGTTTTATGCAATAGCGAGATAAAATTTAAAGCTTTTTTGGAATATGCTAATGATCTTGGTGCGACAAAAATTGCTACCGGACACTATGCAACAATCCACGAGAATAATAATATTTTTTACCTAAAAGAGGCGAATGATAAACACAAAGATCAGACTTATTTTTTACATCGTTTGAATCAATATCAACTGTCCCATACAATGTGTCCGTTATCTGATATTGACAAAAACCAAGTGCGACAAATAGCAAAACAAAACTCTTTTGAGGTATATAATAAAAAAGATAGCACTGGAATTTGTTTTATCGGGCAGAGGCGATTTAAAGAGTTTTTAAATCAATATATTCCGGCAAATCCGGGTTTTATAGTTGATGAAAAAGAGCAAATTCTGGGCGAGCATGACGGCATTTATTTTTATACCATCGGACAAAGACAGGGTTTGAAAATCGGCGGCAAAAAAGATTATCAAAATATCCCATGGTTTGTCTTAGAAAAAGATATAAAAAACAATAAGTTAATAGTGGGGCAGAATAATAATAATCCTCGTTTGTTGAAAAATAATCTTATCGCTTATAATTGTAGTTGGATTAACGATGACATTCAAAAATATTATAAAAAACCATTATTAGCCCGCATACGACACGGACAACAAAAACAAAAATGCAAGTTTTATCCAATTGATGATGAAACAATTGCGGTGGATTTTACAGACAAACAACGCGCCATAGCCGCAGGGCAAGCTGTCGTTTTGTATGATAATGAAATTTGCCTCGGTGGCGCCATTATAAAATGAACTAAATCTAAAAATCAAGGTCAATACCTATGTTGGAAGTAGCAACATAAAAGGCTTTAAAAATAAAAAATAGATTTTATAACCCTAACACTTGAATTATATAAAGCTCTCATATATAATGAACGATTTTATTTTAATAAAAACTATCCTATGGTGTCTCAAATCGGTTTGTTTGCTTTGGTTCTGGCTTTAATCACTGCTCTATCACAGGCTGTGTTGCCTTTGTGGGGATCGTATAAAAATAATAATACTTTGATGTTGACGGCTCGCCCCTTGGCAAATTTACAAGCTTTGTTTTTAACTCTATCTTTTGTGATGTTAGTTGTGGCATTTATTCAAGACGACTTCTCGCTTAAATATGTCGCTTATAATTCTAATACGACTCTGCCTTTGATGTATAAAATCTCTGCGGTGTGGGCAGCCCATGAGGGGTCTTTATTGTTGTGGGTTTTGTTGTTATCTTGGTGGGGTTTTTTGATTGCTGTTTTTAGTAAAAGTATTCCAGATGAGATGGTGGCAAAAATTTTGGCAGTTATGGGCTTGGTTGGTGTCGGCTTTTTGTCATTCGTGTTATTCACCTCTAATCCTTTTGAAGTTTTAAATAATATCCCTGCCGAAGGGCGAGATTTAAATCCGTTATTACAAGATATCGGACTGATTTTACACCCACCACTTTTATATATGGGTTATGTCGGTTTTTCAGTATCTTTTGCGTTTGCGATTGCTGCTATGTTATCAGGACAATTAGATGCCAGCTGGGCTCGTTGGTCGCGTCCGTGGACAACTATCGCTTGGGCTTTTTTAACCATTGGAATTGCACTTGGTAGTTGGTGGGCTTATTATGAATTAGGCTGGGGTGGTTGGTGGTTTTGGGATCCGGTTGAAAATGCCTCTTTTATGCCGTGGCTTAGCGGAACTGCTTTAATTCACTCTTTTGCAGTGGTTGAAAAAAGAGGAGCTTTTAAAGCTTGGACGGTTTTATTAGCGATTATTACTTTTTCTTTATGCCTTATGGGGACTTTTTTGGTTCGCTCTGGGGTCCTAACCTCGGTGCATGCTTTTGCCGCCGACCCTGGTCGTGGAGTTTTTATTCTTATTTTTTTAACCGCAGTTATTGGTAGCTCATTATTATTATATTCGTATCGGGCGAACCAAATTAAAGCTATTTCATCTTTTAAACTAATAAGTCGTGATAATTTCTTGCTCGTTAATAATATTTTATTGATGGTGTTGATGGCGAGTATTTTATTAGGAACTTTATATCCGCTGATGATTGATGCGATGGGGATGGGTAAATTATCAGTCGGAGCGCCGTATTTTAATGCAATTTTTGTGCCGTTATCCTTGCCGTTGGCAGCTTTGATTGGCATAGGGGTTTTTATCCGTTGGCGAGATGATTCTTTAAAAAGAATATTTTTTGAAGTAAAATATTATCTGTTAATTTCAATAATATTGGGAGTTGTATGGTCTTTGATTTATCCACAGTGGTATTTGGTGGCATCAATTGCCCTAAGTATTGCGATTTGGATTTTTCTAACCTCAATTAGCAGATTATTTAATAAAAAAAGATTAGCTAATAATTCACGAGCGAAATATGGGGTGACTCTCGCCCATATTGGAGTAGCGGTCTTTATTGTCGGTGCCACCTTGACGAGTTTGTATAGTGTTGAAAAAGATGTGCATCTTAAAGTCGGCGAGAGTTATCAGATGGCAGGTTTTGATTTTAAATTTGTCAAGATGGATAGAAAAGCCGAACGAAATTATCTCTCAAATGAGGGAGAGATTGAAGTTTATAAAAATAAAAAATTATATAAAACTCTTTATCCGCAAAAAAGATCCTATCAAAACCAACAAATGCCGATGACCGAGGCGGGCATTGATGCAGGATTTTTCGCTGATATATTTGTCGCGATGGGTGAGGATCTCAAAGACGGTAGTTGGACTATCCGTTTGCAATATAAACCATTTGTTCGCTGGTTGTGGTTGGGCGGATTATTGATGACATTTGGTGGAATTTTGGCAGCCGCTGATAAAAGATTTTTCAAATTCGCTAAAATGGCAAAGATAAAATTAGATGAAGGAGCAGATAAATAAAATGGGAGTATGCAACGCAAAAATTGTTCTAAAGAATCCTCGTATAGATGATTTACCAA
This sequence comes from Gammaproteobacteria bacterium, assembly GCA_003645455.1. GTDB lineage: Bacteria > Pseudomonadota > Gammaproteobacteria > QNFE01 > QNFE01 > QNFE01. The sequence goes on from QNFE01000009.1 coordinate 31,543, forward strand.
TGATTGAGATTGATGCTCTGGCGGATACCGGAGCCGTGCATATGTGTATTCCGCAACACTTGCAAATTCAATTACAATTAGAGGAGATTGATAAAAAAGAGGTTACTTTGGCGGATGGAAGCTGTAAATTAGTGCCATATGTAGGACCGCTTGAATTACATTTTGCTAATAGGGTCGGTTTTACAGGAGCTTTGGTTTTAGGAGAGCAACCGTTGCTCGGTGCGATACCGATGGAAGATATGGATTTAATTGTAATTCCAAAAACACGAGAGGTTATGGTAAATCCTTTGTCGCCAAATATTGCAACAAGTTGTGTTATGGGTAGTAAAACATGAAAAAACTAATTCCTTTTGTGCTTTTTATGATCCTGATGTTATTGTTATATATAGGTTTGTCACTTGACCCCAAAGAAGTGCCATCGCCTTTTATAAATAAACCTGCCCCTGAATTTGCCACCTATGATTTATATAAAAATGATATAAAAATCTCTAAACAAAAAATGTTAGGGCAGGTTTGGTTGTTAAATGTTTTTGCCTCTTGGTGTTACTCGTGCCGTGCCGAACATCAGGTTATTACCGAATTTACCAAAAATCATCAAACAGTTGTCATAGGATTAAATTACAAAGATGCCACAGAAGATGCCAAGGAATGGTTAAAACAATATGGCAATCCTTATGATTTTGTCGCCGTTGATAAAGATGGCGATATTGGCATTGAATATGGGGTATATGGAGTGCCAGAGACTTTTATTATTGACAAAAAAGGCATAGTTCGCCACAAAAATATCGGCCCTGTAAATAGAGATTCTTTACAACAGACTATTATTCCATTAGTCAAAAAACTGGAGGCAGAATGAAACGAATTATTTTATTCTTGATGGTATTATTATTTTCAAGCACAGCAAGTAGTGTCACAGTTGAGGTATATGAATTTACCGACAAACAACACGAATCTTTATATAAAAAAATGATTACAGAGTTGCGATGTTTGGTGTGTCAAAACCAAAATTTGGCAGATTCAAATGCCGAATTAGCCGTTGATTTACGAGCAAAAACCTATAAACTTGTCACAGAAGATAAAACAGAGCAAGAAATTATAAACTGGATGACAGAAAAATATGGCGATTTTGTGTTATATAAACCACAACTAAACAGTAAAACTTATCTGTTATGGGGCGGGCCTTTTTTGTTAGGATTTTTGTCAATAATTGGTTTGATAATTTTTGTCAAAAAACAAAAAACCACAGTTGAAATTGAACCAGAAGATCTTAAAAAAGCTCAGGAGTTATTAAAATGATTTTATTATTTATTATTTTCACTTCAATGTTATTATTATTTATTGCAACCCTAACCTATGTTATCTTAAAACCCAAGCCATTTAGAACTATTGATCCTAATATTCTCAACAGCAAAATAGCCCAAGATAAATTAAAAGAAATAAGTCAAAAACTAAAAGAGGATGAGATAACAACAAGTGAATATGAAAATTTAAAACAAGAGATTCAAAATAGCCTTGCTACCGAACTTAAAAACAAGAAAAATCACAAAGTGCAACAGACAAACCCCTTTTTGGTCATAACTATATTATCAATTTTTGTAATGTTATCTGTTTTTATAACCTATTTTTATATCGGAGACCCACAACAGGCAGACGAACAACAAGCAAATAACTCAACCCAGATGCCAGATATTGATAAAGTTTTGCCCCAACTTATTGAAAAATTAAAGAAAAACCCTGAAAATATTGAAGGCTGGATGATGTTATCTCGCACTTTTATGCAATTAGGTAAATACGAAGAGGCTTATAAATCCTATGATAAGGTTCATGCACTGATAGGAGATCGTGCCGATATTTTAATCGCCAAAGCAGATGCCGCTGCGATGGCAAGAGGTGGCGATATGTCAGGTGAGGTTTTTGAGTTGTTAAAAAAAGCGATTAAACTTGAGCCTAACAACCAAACTGCCCTTTATCTCATTGCTCTTTCATATTATGATAATAAAAACTACGAGCAAGCCATAATTTCATGGCAAAAACTAATACCATTGATAGAGAACGACAAAGAAACCATCTCTCAAATACGGACTCTAATAAAACAAGCTTTGGAAGAGAAAAACAAAAAATAACTAACTCATGAATTATTGAATAACAAGAGTTATAATTCTAATGTTAGTTTTATGTCTTGCCCTATTCGTTTTATTTTTTTTATTGTAAGTTTTGGAGCATCACTTATTTTTGTTATTTTGTTTTTAAAAATTGACATCGAGTCCTCTCCTAAAATTTTGGGAGATAAGTATAAAACTAACTGATCGCATATTTTCTCTTTGATAAGGGCGGTAGCAAACCTAGGACCACATTCAATAAAAATACTATTGTATTCAAAACATTCAAGACTCTTGAATATATTTTTTAATGAAAAATCTGCGACAATTAAAATATGTATATTATCTGTCGGAGGATTGAGGTAGTTTTTATTCTGAGTTATTATTATTATTTTAGTATCTGTATTAAAAAATTGATAAGTGTAGTTTAACCTGCCTGTTTTATCTATTACTATTTTTGTAGGCTGGGTTATTTTTTTTTTGGTTTTTACTCTGGCGTTCATTCGTGGGTTGTCGGCTATTATTGTGTTGGAAGTGGTAAGAATTGTATCTGATAACGCTCTCATTTTATGGCTGTCATCTCGTGATTTTTTAGAGCTTATCCATTGACTATCTCCATTATTCAAAGCAATTTTACCATCAAGGCTCATGGCTATTTTTAAGGTTATTATGGGGGTTCCTGTTTTCATGCGGTGGCTAAAATTTGGATTCAATCTTAGGGCTTTATTTTTTAAAATCCCTACCTTGGTTTCTATGCCAGCTTGGTTTAATGCTCTCATCCCCCCTCCTGCTACAAGAGAGTTAGGATCTTTTGTAGCAAAAAAAACTCTCTTAATTTTTGCTCTGATAAGAGAATCTGTGCAAGCAGGAGTTTTGCCTAAGTGGCAACAAGGCTCTAAACTTATATATACATCCGCTCCCTCTGTTTTTGCGCTTGCTTGATTTAAAGCGTTTATCTCGGCATGAGCTGTGCCTGCTTTTTGGTGGTAACCTCGCCCTATTATCTGGTTATTTTTGACAATGATACAACCTACTATGGGGTTTGATTTGACACTATATTTGCCATTTTTTGCTAATTTTATGGCTTGTAACATATAGAATTTTTGCAGTTTTGTTGACACAGTATAACTTTTATTAGTTTTTTAAATTTTCAAGATTTTTATAGGCTTGTTTGATTGATTTTTTTGTTTGATGAGGCGCACTACCACCTGTGCTATTTTTTAAATTTAATGACATCTCTGGATTTAAAACATCAAACACATCCTGTTCTATTTGGGGGTGAAAATTTTGTAATTGCCCTAGGGTTAATTGTTCTAAGTTTATATTTTGTTTCATTGCATAGGCGACCACAGCTCCTACTATATGGTGAGCATCTCTGAATGCAATGTCTTTTTTAGTGAGATAATCTGCCAGATCTGTGGCAGTTGTGTAGCCTTTTTTTGTTTGTCTTAACAAAATATCCTTATTAAATCTAATTTTTGTTATCATACCTGTGAATACTTTTGTCGAGTTTAAAATTGTATCAACGGTATCAAATAACGGCTCTTTATCTTCTTGAATATCCTTATTATACGCCAAAGGTTGAGATTTCATAAGAGACAATAAACTCATAAGATGCCCATAGATACGAGATGTTTTACCACGGACTAATTCCGGCACATCTGGATTTTTTTTCTGAGGCATTATTGAGGATCCAGTGCTGTATTCATCTGGCATGGTGATAAAATTAAATTGAGCTGACGACCAAAGAATTATCTCCTCTGACATTCTTGATAGGTGCATCATCAAAATACTAGCAAATGAGGTAAATTCAATCGCAAAATCACGATCTGAGACGGCATCCAAAGCATTTTCACTGATGGAATCAAATTTTAATAATTTCTGGGTTATGTTTCTATCAATCGGATATGAAGTGCCTGCCAGAGCAGCAGATCCTAAGGGCATTATATTGATTCTTTGATGACAATCTTGTAATCTTTGCAAATCTCGATATATCATCTGGTGCCATGCCATTAAATGAAAACCGACGGTGATAGGTTGGGCAGCTTGCAGATGAGTAAAGCCTGGCATAATTGTATCGGTATGGACTGTAGCCTGATCAAGTATGGCAGTAGATAACAATATTAAATGATGTTTTATCTGCTCTGTGGCTTCTCTTAAATAAAGACGAATATCTGTGGCAATCTGATCATTGCGTGAACGTGCGGTATGAAGTTTTTTGCCAGCCTCACCAATCTCATCAATCAAGGCTTTTTCAATATTCATATGCACATCTTCGGCATCAATGCTCCATTGAAATTGACCCTTTTGGATTTGGTGGTGGATTTGCTCCAAGCCGTTTTTAATTAACTTAAGTTCTTTGTTGTTTATAATCTTACACTTACAAAGCATAGTAGCGTGAGCTATGGAACCTTGAATGTCATATGAATAAAGTTTTTTGTCAAAAGTTACAGAGGCACCAAATGTTTTTACAAAATCATCGGTATCAGAGCTCATCACCGCACCCCATGATTTATTTTTTTTGCTAACATTCTGCATCTAATTATTTTTCTCTTTTACTAATTGATAATCAAAGAAACCTGCATTATCCAATTTGTTTGCCAAAGAATTTACTTGATGTTGCTCGTGTAGCGGTCCTATTCGCAGGCGATAAATTATTTTGCCATATTTTCTAAACTTATGGACAACCACAGCAGATATATTGCTTGCTGTTAACTTAGCTTTCATTTTGTTTAAATTAACATCGGATGAAAAAGCACCAACTTGAATAAAATAATCATTAGCATAAACTATATTTTGTTGTTGATTATTGCCGTAGTTAGGTTGTGGTGTTGCAGATGATCCCTCTGCGTTATGGCAGGCAGATGCCCCCTTAAAATCCAATGATCGCACCTCAACATTACCCAATCCTTTACCTATAATTCCAAGTTTGGTAGCGGCGGCATATGAGAGATCTATTATTCTGTCGGCATGAAATGGACCTCTATCATTTACTCTCACCACAACTGATTTTCCGTTGGATAGATTAGTAACTTTCATAAAAGCAGGAATTGGTAGAGCTGTATGGGCGGCACTCATTTTATACATATCATATTTTTCACCGGATGATGTGTGGCGTCCGTGAAATTTTTTACCATACCATGAAGCCCTACCACATTGAGAAAAATTCTTGTTTGATGGCAGGACATAATAGGTTTTGCCCAACACTTTATACGATGGACTATTACCACTTTTGCTTTTTGGTAAATCAGGATAAGTTTGATTAGGGTTATCATTGTTATTTTTATCTGGATAATACACAGGGGTAGTAGGTGGACCATCTTTTTGGTCACGATAATTGGGTTCTTGCGATGATGATTGTTGTTGTTGTTGATATGGGCTAGGCGCCCTATTGTTGTTGTTGCATGCAGACAAAAAGATGCTTATCGTTAAAAACACAGATATAAAAATATGTTTTTTCATGTTAATGTTGTTTATTTATTTTCATTTGTGTCCATTTTGTTAAAATTTCTTCGCTTAGCTGAAAAACCGCCATAGCATAACGGATTGAATGGTTGTAGCGAGTTATAACATAAAAATTAGGAAAGCTTAGCCAATATTCATCTTTTTTGGGGGTAATGTCATAGGAATGAATGGCATATTTACCATCTTTTAGGTTTAATTTCTGCACATCTATCCCAGCCTCGATTAGTTTTTTTAAGTCTAATTTTGGTCGGCGTGCACGATTGACAATATATTTTTTATCAATTTTTTTGTCTAATTTTATAGCGATCTTTTTGCCAGTTGTCCACTTATGTCTTTTAAAATAATTAGCAATAGATCCTATGGAATCTTTTTTGTTGCTTATTATGTTTGATATTCCATCATTATCAAAATCTACGGCATACATTGCATAACTGCTGGGCATAAATTGTCCGAGTCCCATAGCTCCTGCATAGGATCCATAAGTATCAAACAGTGGCAATTTTTGTTTTTTAACTAATTTAAAATATGATATTAGTTCTTTTTTAAAAAATACAGTTCGCCTTGGATGATAAAGCGCTAAGGTTGTAAGGGCATCAATTACTCGATAACTTCCCATATTTTCACCATATCTGGTTTCAACCCCTAAAATTGCAGTTATTATGTGGGCTGGAACACCATATTTTTTCTCGGCTTTTTTTAGAGTTTTGTAGTTTTTTTGATAAAAAATTGCTCCTTTTTCAATTTTATCGTTGGTAATAAAAATTTTACGATATTTCTCCCAAGTCATGTGTCCCTCAGGAGTTCTTTGGAATATTTTTAATATTCGTGTTTTAATTTCTACCTTGCTAAAAATTTGATTCAATTCTTTTGTGCTCCAAACTGATTCTTTTGCTATTGTCGTTATAATAGCTTGTAAATCTTTGTTTAGAGATAAGGGAGCAGAATAATCAACTTTAACTTCTTTTGTTGTGGCAGTGGCAACATCTTTCGCCTGCAAATTTGCACCGCATAACAACAACGATAAAGAGATTCCTGATATTTTTAATAGTTTAAATTTCATATTTTATAATAACCTTTTAAATGAATGAATTGACATTATCATGCCAAAACTAATACACAAAGTGACCATTGATGTGCCACCATAACTTACTAATGGCAAAGGAATACCTACCACTGGTAATATACCTATAACCATCCCAATATTTACAAAAAAATAGATAAAGAAGGTAAGGCTCAGGCTTCCTGCTAAAAACTTATCATATAGATTTCGTGATTTTATAGCTATGTATAAACCACGATATACTATAATTAAATACAAGCATAATAACAAAATTGCTCCTAAAAATCCAAATTCTTCACCAAAAACTGCAAAAATAAAATCCGTTGTTCTCTCTGGTAGAAAATCTAAACCAGATTGAGTGCTATTTAACCAGCCATGACCAAAGTTGCCACCACTACCTATGGCTATCTTTGACTGGGTGATATGGTATCCTGCTCCTAACATGTCTGTTTCAGGATTGATGAAAGTTAAAACCCGAGTTTTTTGGTATGCATGCATCACAAAATTCCACATAATATACGGCATCACAACGATAAATAATAACACAAAAATACCTATGAACCACCAAGATAATCCTGCCAGAAATATAACAAATAAACCAGAGATACCTACTAATATTGCTGTTCCCAGATCTGGTTGATAAAAGATCAAAATAACAGGCAATAATATTATCAACATTGCCACCAAAAAATGACTTAGCTTTAAGGGGTGCGGTTTGTCGTGTAAATACCAAGATATTGCCATAGGTAAAGCAATTTTCATCCACTCCGATGGCTGTAGTCTAAAAAAATATATATTCAACCATCTCTGGGCTCCTTTGCTGATATCACCCACCAACAGGACTAAAATTAACATAATAATGCCTATTATAAAAACCCACGGTGATATGAGTTTTAAGTATTGAGGGCTTATTTGGGCAACAACCAGTAAAATAGTAAATGAAAAAAGCAATCTTGTGGTTTGTCTGATCATTGTGTCGCTTGATTGTCCGCTGGCACTATATAGAACCATGAGCCCTACTGCCGATAATATCAATAAAAACAACATCAAGGTTGGATCTATTTTTATAATATCAAAAAATGTTCTCTTATATAGCCTATCTTTTAACATTTTATCAATACCTCAACTCAAAATATTTTTCGATAATTTTTTTGGCAATTGGGGCTGCTGTCGACGACCCTGATCCACCGTGTTCGATAATCACAGTAACTGCAATTTTTGGGTTATCTGCTGGCACAAAAGCTATAAAAAGAGCATGGTCTCTTAATTCATAGGCAACTTTTTTTGCATCATATTTGCCATCCTGGGCAATTGAATATACCTGGGATGTTCCTGTTTTTCCTGCAATAAGATAACTTGTGTTGTATCCTATTCGACGAGCCGTGCCAGTAGGACTATGCACAACATTTTTCATTGATTTGTGGATAAGTTTCCAGTTATCAATATTATTAATTGGCAAGCTTGTATTTTTATTGGGGTCTTGGTATTTATGCCGAATTCCTTTGTGATCTGTATAATATTTTAATAAATGAGGAGTGACAACCTTACCAAAAGATGCTAATGTTGCTACGGCTTTGGTTATTTGCATTGATGTAGCTGACATATAACCTTGTCCTATTCCCATAATTAAAGTTTCTCCGAGATACCATTTTTTATTCCTATTTTTTCTTTTCCATGCTCTCGTAGGTAAGATCCCAGATAATTCGTATTTGTTGTCAAATCCTGTTTTTTTACCAAAACCAAAAAGAGATAAATAATCTGACATCCTATTTACTCCCATATGAAAACCTAAATCATAATAAAAAACATCGCAGGATTCAACTATTGATTTTTCAACATTAGTCCACCCATGTCCTGATTTTTTCCAGTCTCTATACCTGTGTTTGTCATTCTGCAATTGGTAGGCACCGTGACAATTTATTTTCTTTTCTTTGTTAATGATTCCTAATTCAAGACCTGCTAAGGAGACAAAAGGTTTTATCGTGGATCCAGGTGGATACTTACCTAAGATGCTACGATTGTATAATGGTCTTTTTGAATCCTTGTTTATCTTATCAAAGTCATCGGAGCTTATACCGTTGACAAATAAATTAGGATTAAAATCAGGAGCGCTTACAATTGTTAAAATCTCTCCATTTGTAATATCCATAACTATTGCAGATCCTGCATGTTCGTGTTCTAAAAATGCTTGTTCCGCTACTTGTTGTAGTCTGGTATCGATTGTCAAGGTCATAGCAAAACCAGGAGTGGGACGCACCTCTTTTAAGGTTCGTAATTCTTTACCGTCAACATTCACCTCAACTTGTTTGGATCCAGGATAACCACGTAATATTTTTTCATATTCTTTTTCAACTCCAATTTTGCCTATGTGAGTGGAGCCTTTATAAATTTTATTATCAATTTTTTTTGCCTCTTGTTTGTTTATTCTGCCGATGTATCCTAATGCATGGACTGCAATTTTTTGCAACGGATAATAACGATTCAATTTAGCTTTAATCTCAATAGCAGGTAAGAAAATTTTATTTGCCAAAATTATAGCTATGTCTTTATCTGTTAATTTATCTTTCAAAACAACTTTTTCAAATGGTTTTTTTTTGGTCATTTTTTTTTTAAAGTTTTTAATCTCGCTATTATTAATACTGATAATTTTCTTTATTCTTTGTAGCAAAAAAGACATATTTTTAACTTTATTTGGGGTAATCAATAATTCAAAAGTTGGAATATTTTGTGCTAAAGGTATATGATTTCTGTCAAAAATTAAACCTCTGATTGGAGCTGTGGGGACAGTTTTTATTCTATTATTTTCTGATAATTTATGGTAATGGTTGAAGTTAATATTTTGTAAAAAAAACAAACGAACAATTAGAGCCAAAAATAACAACAAAAAGATCAGTCCTATGGTAAAAATACGGTTAGCGAATTGTTCGTATCTTTTGGTTCTATTTGTAATGTATTCTTTGTTGGGCATAATGATGTTTTAAGAGCGGATAAAAATATACTTTATATGGAGCACAATAAAGATCAAAAAACTACACACCACAATGGCAACAGATGATGGCACATTATATATGATAGACAGCACAAGTCCTGAAAAAGTGCCGATAATTGAAAAAATCATTGCATATAATAACATAATTCCAGGAGAGGAACTTACTATACGAGATGAGGCAGCCGGCAATAATAACATTGATGTAATAAGTAATAGTCCTAAAATATTAATCATAACAGCTATACACAAAGCCAACAAAATTATAAAAATAAACTGGGCAGAATCTGTTGGAACATTAAAACTGGTGGCAAGATCCTTATCAATAGTTCTTAAAATTAATTTTTTCCAGATAAAGATATAAGACACCATAATTATCACCATAACCAAAGATACTGTGATGGTGCTTTTAAAGTCAGATAGTAGTATATCACCGAATAAATAATTATTAAGATTGATGTATGACACATCTGCGATGCTCAAAAGCAACAATCCGATCGCTAATGCCCCATGAGAGATTATGCCTAAAATTGTATCATAAGAGATATTTGGGATTCTTTGGGTAAAGAATAAAAGAATGCTTACAAGCACTGTTGCTGTAATTACCATCAAAACCATATCATAAGAAAACAATAAAGCCCAGGCGATGCCAAGAATTGTGGTATGTGCCAAAGCACTACCAAAAAAAGCCATTTTTTGCCACACTACAACACAACCTAATGAAGATAGGCTTATTGCCATAACAAATGCACTTATGATAACAAAAATTGATAGGTATTCTGCTATCATATGGTGTCTATTCCGATTACTGGTCTCGTTGTTTGCCATTGTTTGCAGGCAGGACAATACCAATTCATCTGTTGTGCTTTGTAACCACAACTAGAACAATAGTATTTTGCACTATTTTTTAAAAAAGTTTTCAGTGATTTATTAAAAACATTGATCCACTGCTCGTTGGCTTGGGTTTTTTTTAAACGAGCCTGTAATAATTCCAATAATCCTTGTAAACTCGGATTATTCAACACTTGTTTCTGGAGAAAATTAATTGCGGTTTCTGTATCTGCTGTTTTGTATAGATGTTTATACATTTTTAAAACTATGCCGATATTATCTTTGTATTTTTTAGAGATTATATTCAATAATTTCTTTTTTTCACTCTGGCTTATAAAAGATTGGACTTGTAATAAAGAATCTATCGCTAAGATAAAATATTCTGCTGCATATTTATTAATTGATAAAAAAGACGCATAGGCCTTGGTGTAATTATTTTGCATTATATAAAGAGATCCTTCTAACAAAAAAGCTCGAGGGTTTGATTTGTTATATTTAAATGCTGATTTTAAATATCCGCTCAATTGCTTGTCGCTTTTATCTGTTTTGTGTCTTTCAAACATCTGACAATAATAGTGTGAAATTCTAATGTTCAAATCTGGTGCTTTTTTTATTTTTATCAATTTTTTAATGTTAGCAATAGCATCGTTCCATTCTGATTCTGATTCATATATTGCGATTAAATTAGTTCGTGCTTTGGTGGCAAGTTTTGAGCTTTGTTTTAACTCTAATAATATATTTTCAGCACGATCTAAAAGCCCCGCTTTGGTGTAATCATTTGATAACTCCAATAGTATTTCATCCCGAATGTCAGATTGCAACTCCGGTCTTGCCAAAATATTTTGATGTAATTTTATAGCTTTTTCTAACTCTCCTTGGCGACGGAATATATTTCCCAAAATAAGATGAGTCTCAATAGTTTTATCATCAACTTCTACCATTTTAATAAAAATATCTATGGCCTCATTTTCTTGATTGTTTAATAAGTAGTTTATACCCTCTAAATAGTTGCGGTTAAAATTACTTGTCTGAATCACGGATGATTCATTTTTTTTTGATAAGAATTTATTGACGAGCAAAACAATCAAGGCTGCCACTAAGGATATTGTTAAAACTAAATCAAGATAGGATATATTCATATTTTTCTTAATTTACCAAGCTATCAATGGTATCGATATTTACAGATTGTTGTTTTAATTTTTTCTGCAAAGATTTTTTTTTATGCTGGATGAATAATATCTTTGGCAACAGAATAATCAATGTTAAGATGACTCCCAATAAAAAACTCAAAACAATCAATAGAGCTACTGATGCTTGTATTTTGGTGCTTATGATATCAACCACAATAAAGTCAGAGTTAAGATAGCCAAACCATAAAACAAAACCTATGATTAAAAAACCCACAATAATTTTTATCCATTTTATCATTATATTTTTTGTAAAATCATCCCAACTGTGTCCTTGATGGCAAAATCATCCACCATAAATTCATAATCTGCTATTTCTTTATAAAGTGGCAGACGATTTATATACATTTCATCTAAGGCTTTTTGTGGATTATCATTTTTTAACAATGGTCTTTTTTTATCATATTTTAGCCGATTATACTGATTTTTACTGCTTAGATTTAAAAAAATTACCTTACCATTTTTACTCAAAAGATCGCGATTGTGTTTTGATAATACTGCACCGCCACCAGTTGATATTATACAATGGTTTTTTTTTACAGCTAACAATAATTCATCCGTCTCTCTTTTGCGAAAACCTGCCTCACCCTCAATGGCAAAAATAGTCGCTATATCTACTTTTAATTTTTTTTCAATACTATTGTCGATATCAATAAAATTCATTCCCATTTTTTCGGCGAGTTGTTTGCCAACAGTTGTTTTGCCACAACCCATCGGCCCTATCATAAACAACCTATTATTATTATTGTGTTTCACTTGATAAGTTTCGGGAAATTTTGTTCATTTTTTGCATTTTTAAAGCCTGATAGTTTATCGCCAACATATTTAAAGCCAGGTTGCTCCAAGTACTTTTAGGGTAAATATTTAACAAGTATTTTAAGCGATTGATTGATGCTACAATTGCTCCTCGTCTTTGATAGTATTCTGCTGTTTTGTATTCCAATTGTGCTAATTTGTTGCGTAAAAAAATCATTCTTTGTAAGCTGTCTTTGGCATAGATGCTAAATTTATGTTCTGTATGGACAAGTTCAAATACACGGTAGGTTCGCAAAAGATATGCGCTGTCTATGTTGCTAAAATCTCGGGGAAAAACAGACTCCATTATTCCTCTGCCTTCTCTGAATAATATCAGTCCTTTGAGATATAAGGCATAAGAAATATTTTTATGACGAGGGTGCAATTTAATAAAATAATCAATGGCATCGTAGGCCTCCTCATATTCTTCGTGTTTGTAGTGCGCATAGGATATCTCTAAACGGGCTTGTTGAGTATATAAACCAAATGGATATTTTGCCTCTAAGTTTTCAAAATATTCAATTGCCTGAATAAAATCATCCTTATCTAAGGATTTTTTAGCCTCAACATATAATTTTTTAGCGCTCCACTTTGTCGAATCATGGTCGGTTGTTGCACAGGACAACACGAAAGAAAAAACAACTAAAAATAAAAATATTTTTAAAAAATGAGACATAATACAATTTTGTTTAATGAATAAACTGCCAATTTTAACACAAAATAAAATAAAATTATAAAAAAATCATCTAATTCTTGACAAGGGAAATTTTAAATGACCTTCTCAACCGCTCCATGCCGTGCTACGACACGGAATCCATCCCACCACATGCACAAGAACCACGACAATCCGTAATTCCTCAGTTGTTAACCGAATCAATCCATACAACAGACAGTGTCTTGCTACATAAATGGATACTGAATCAAGTTCAGCATGACGGGTTTTTGAGGTTCAGCATGACGGGTTTTTGAGGTTCAGCATGACGGGTTTTTGAGGTGCAGTATGACGGGTTTTTGAGGTGCAGCATGACGGGTTTTTGAGGTGCAGTATGACGGGTTTTTGAGGTGCAGCATGACGGGTTTTTGAGGTGCAGTATGACGGGTTTTTGAGGTGCAGCATGACGGGTTTTTGAGGTTCAGTATGCCGTTTGTTTGCAGGCTCCATCATCAATTAGAAAAATGTTGATAACCTTTTATTTTTAAAATTTTCCCATCGATAAAAACACCTTTTTTGTTAACAATTGTCCCTATTTTTTGGATTTTTTTTGTTATTTCTGGGTGTTTTTCTCGGACAGTGTTTATTTTATTTTTAGGTAAAGTAAATAACAATTCATAATCATCGCCACCATATAAAATTAAGTTTTTTGTTTTGGTTTTGCTGCATATATTTTTTATCTTTGAGTTTTGAATTAGGTTTTTTATGTCGATAGTCGCACCGAGATGTGATGCTTGTAAAATATGGGATAAATCTTGTAATAGGCCATCTGATATATCAATACAACTACTGGCATATTCGGTTAAAATTTGTCCTAATTCAACTCTTGCTATGGGACGATTAAGTCGCTTGATAAAAAAATCATCTTGGGGGAATTTATTCTGTATCATCTGTAATCCTAAGGCTGCCTCGCCGATCGGACCTGAAACATAAATTTCATCTTGGTTTTTTGCTCCATCTCGCTTTAAAAATTTATGGGAATCTACCAAGCCATAGATCGTGATTGTGATGCTTAACTTACCACAGGTTGTGTCACCTCCGATTAAAGCCATATCATAAAGATTTAAATTTTTTTTTAATTCTGTTGAAAACCTTGATAACCATGGGTGGCTATATTTTGGCATCGTAAGATTAAGGCTTATCCATCTGGGAGCCGCCCCCATGGCTGCCATATCTGATAAGTTTACCTGGAATGCTTTATAGGCTATGTCAGCGGGTGATGTCGCTTTGGGGAAGTGTTGGTTTGGTATAAGGGTATCGGTGCTAATACATAATTGTTTGCCAGCAGGTATCTGCACCACAGCGGCATCATCTCCTATTCCTGTAATTATGCTGTTATTGTTATTATTATATTCTGTTTTAAAGTAGGTATCAATTATAACAAATTCATTTTGTTTTTTCATTTTTGCGGATAATTTTTGCGGCTTTGTCGAGGGTTGCATTGATAAATTTATGGCTTTGTTCGGCGCCGTATAATTTTGCCAAATCAATCGCTTCGTTTGTTATGACAGCAGAGGGGGTATTTTTTTCATATTCTAATTCATAACTTGCCAACAGCAAGATTGCTTTTTCAACTGGGTCCAAGTGTTTGAATGGAATATCAACAATATCTACAAAGTTGTCCGTTATAGTTTTAGTGTCATTAAGAATCGTGTCCAAAACTTTTTGAAAAAATTCTTTATCTGTATTTTTTAGGCTACCGTGTTGTGACCAAAATTGCCGGATCAGAGATTCTGTAGTGCTATCTTGGTTCATAAGCCATTGATAAATCGCCTGGATTAGTTTTCTTCTTGTTTTTTGGCGCCGATGAATTAGAACAATGGCGAGTTTGGTTGCCATCTGGGGTTAAATCTGCTGCAATATACTTATCATCTCAATGACAGTCTGGGCAGATTCTGCACCCTTGTTGCCGGCTTTTGTGCCAGAACGTTCTATCGCCTGCTCAATCGTATCACAGGTTAAAACTCCCATTGCTATGGCGATGTTATTTTGTAATGATACCTGGGCTAAACCCTTGGTGCATTCGTTGGTTACCACATCAAAGTGAGGTGTTGCTCCACGAATTATAGCACCTAAGGCTATAATTGCCTGATATTTTCCACTTTGGGCAATTTTTTGAGCACTAAGTGGCAATTCAAAGGCTCCTGGCACATTAAAAACAGTAATATTTTGTGCTGATATTCCACATTTTTGTAACATATCAGTTGCTCCTGTGACCAATCCCTTAACAATGTATTCATTAAAGCGAGTGCTAATAATTGCAATTTTTTGATCTTTTATAATCAAATTGCCAGTAATTGTGTTGATATTTTTCATAATAATTCCTTAATTTATATCTTTGCATAAAACAAGCACAATTTATAAAATACACCTTTGTTATAGCAAAAATGCACTATTTTCTATGTTTTATAAACAGCACTTGTTTTATGCAAAGATCTCGTTAATTTTCAATAAAATCTACTACCTCTAAACCGAAACCTGCCAAAGCATGGAATGTTTTAGGGGCACTTAATAGTTGCATTTTTTTAACACCGAGTGATGTTAGAATTTGAGCACCTATACCAATAGTTCTAATGTCTTGTTTGTGGTTAGTGTGCGATTTTACCTCCTCCTTGTCAATTTTTTCCTGATAATTTTCAATTAAATTTATTATGTGTTGATCGTCTTCTTTTTTACGCAATATAACTATTACTGCACTTTGGTAATTTTGCATTTTTTGCATAACATCAGTGAGCGGCCAACTACAATTTTGCACAGGATGAAATAAATCACACAAAATATTCTCCATATGAACACGAACCGCCGTAGGTTTGTCGGCAGAAATATCTCCTTTGACTAATGCCAGATGCACTCCATCTTCAATAGTGTCATTGAAAGCAAACAATCTATATTTGCCGTATTTGGTCAGAAATTCAGTATCAGCGACCCGATTGATTGTTTTTTCATGAGAGATTTTATATTTTATTAAATCTTCAATTGTGCCAATTTTTAAGTTATGCTTGTGGGCGAATTTAATAAGATCAGGTGCTCGTGCCATTGAGCCATCTTGGTTTAGTATCTCAACTATTACAGCTGCAGGCTCAAGCCCTGCCAGTTTTGCCAAATCACATCCTGCCTCTGTGTGTCCTGCGCGATTCAAAACCCCACCCTTTTTTGCCATTAGTGGAAAAATATGCCCTGGTTGCACGATATCGGCAGCAGCAGCATCTGTTTTTACTGCTGATAAAATTGTAGTCGCACGATCGGCGGCACTTATGCCAGTTGTAACTCCCGTGGCAGCTTCAATTGAGACCGTAAAATTAGTGCCGTTGCTGTCTCGATTATTATCCACCATCAGAGGTAGGGATAGTTGTTTACATCTTTGTTCGGTAAGGGTCAAACAAATTAAACCTCGTCCTTCGGTTGCCATAAAATTTATACACTCTGTATTAGTCAAGCTTGCCGCCATAATTAAATCGCCTTCATTTTCACGATTCTTATCGTCCATAATAATGACTAATTTACCATTTTTTATGTCTTTGATGATCTCTGTGGTGGTGTTTAACTTCATATTATTTAATTAACCTCTCTAAATAACGAGCTATTATATCAATTTCTAAGTTTACAATTTGCCCTATTTGATAATTTTTTATAATAGTATTGCCAATTGTATGGGGAACTATATTAACTTTAAAACTATTATGAGAGACACTATTAACCGTTAAACTTGTGCCATCAATGCAAATAGAGCCTCTTGAGCTTATGTATTTTGCCAAATCAGTAGGCATTGAAAATTCGAATCGGAATGACTGTCCATCTAAGTATTTTTTGATTATTTTGCCTGTGCCATCAACATGACCTAATACCATATGTCCGCCCAAATGAGATTCCAAAGTCAATGCTCGCTCCAAATTTACCTCGGAATTTACTTTTAAATTTTTAAGAGAGGTAAGATTCAGGCTCTCTTTTGAAATATCGGCACTAAACAAATTATTATCAAAACTAATAACAGTCAAGCATACCCCATTTACGGCAATACTCTCACCTAATTGAAGATTCTTACTCACTAAATCAGGTGCCATTATTGTCAATTGTTTATCGTAGTTTTTTTGGGTTATTTGTTTTATTTTGCCAATTGTTTGAATTATACCTGTGAACATTATTAAAAGACCTTTTTATAAAATAACATAGTTATAAATACAGAAAAAATGACAAAACGAGCCTAATAAAACAAAAATGTGGAATGTGGCATGAGTATATTTTATGGTTTTAAAAAGATAGTTGGCAGCTCCGATTGTATAAAAAAGACCACCTATTGATAACCATATCAATCCTGCTGTCGGTAAATTATCAATAATAGGTAAAATAAAAAAAATAACCATCCAACCCATAATGACATAGATAATAGTTGATAGTAAATTATATTGACCTGTAAAAAATAATTTCAAGATGATGCCAGTTATTGCCATACTCCATATAATACCAAATAACACCCAGCTTACAGTTCCTTCTAAAACAAGCAGAGTAAAAGGAGTATATGAGCCTGCAATCAACAAAAAAATAGCACAGTGATCAAAAACTTTTAAGCGAAATCTTATTTTATCATTTTTAGAGTTGTGATATAAAGTTGATGCAAGATATAACAAAATCATTGAACTGCTAAAAATAAAAGCTGATAAAATTGACCATATATCGCCGCTGTTAAAGGCTTTATGTAATAACAAAAAAAAACCTACAATGCTTAGTATAATTCCGACAAAATGGGATCGGACATTGATTTTTTCTTCTATTGCTGAATAATGTTTTATAATCATCCTGCATATAATAACATTATTTCTATTATTGTTGTATAGTATATCTTTTTTTATTGATTTCAAACTATGACAAAAAAACGCAAGAGTAGGTTATATCTAATCATTTTATTGATTATAGGGGTGTCAGTTTCAGCAGGTTTGGCTTTAAAAGCATTTAATGAAAATGTCATGTTTTATTTTTCTCCCACGGATATAAAAGATGGCAAGGCTCCGATAGGACACAAGTTCCGTGCAGGGGGTTTAGTTGTGGCAGGATCAGTGAAGCGAGATGGCACCAAAGTGCAATTTGTAGTTACCGACAACAAAGAAAATTTTACGATTGAATTTGATGGAATATTGCCCGATTTATTTCGCGAAGGCCAAGGCATCATCGCTTTGGGAAAATTAGATTCCAATGGTATGATGATAGCCGATCAGGTTCTCGCCAAACATGATGAAAACTATATGCCTCCTGAAGTGCAAGATAGTTTGCACAAATAGATGCCACTATAATGAATGCTGGGGAAACCGTCATTGTCGTGCCACCCCAACCGTCATTGTCGTGCTATTTTCGTCATTCCGTGCTTGACACGGAATCCATCCAACTACATGCACAGAACCGCTTTTGTTCGTAGTTTCTTAAAGTTTCTAACGGAATCAGTCAGAATAAAGAGAGTATCTTGCTGGATGAATGGATACTGAATCAAGTTCAGCATGACGAGGTTTGGGGTTCAGCATGACGGAGTTGGGGGGTTCCACATGACGAGGTTTGGTGGGGTTCAGCATGACGGAGTTGGGGTTCCACATGACGACACTTGCGTCATTGCGAGGCCCTACATCACCCGTCATTGCGAGGCACGAAGCAATCTCATCGGGTGTCCGTTATCCCTTAGGAGACTGCCACGTTTCGCCAAACTCCCTCGCAGTGACGGATTCTTTTAAAGAGACTGCCAGCGAATTACCGTCATTGAAGTGCTTGACACGGAATCCATCCAACTACATGCACAGAATCACTTTTGTTCGTAGTTTCTTAAAGTTTCTAACGGAATCAGTCAG
Source organism: Gammaproteobacteria bacterium (assembly GCA_003645455.1). Classification (GTDB taxonomy): domain Bacteria; phylum Pseudomonadota; class Gammaproteobacteria; order QNFE01; family QNFE01; genus QNFE01. The sequence continues at coordinate 50,506 of QNFE01000009.1, forward strand.
AATAAAGAGAGTATCTTGCTGGATGAATGGATACTGAATCAAGTTCAGCATGACGGAGTTGGGGGGTTCAGCATGACGAGGTTTGGGGTTCAGCATGACGAGGTTTGTTCTGTCATGATCAGTTTTGTTTAGCATGATTGGGATTATTCAGATTTTCTCATAGCTCTGCAAATTTTTGCATCAGTTTTTTTAATGCCTTGCCACGATGGCTAATTTTATTTTTTTCGGTAGGTGATATCTCGGCGGCTGTTTTTTTATATGTTGGTAAATAAAAATAAGGATCATAACCAAAACCATTTGTCCCTCTGGGGGTGAGATTGATTATTCCTTCCCAACTTTCTTGGATTATAATAGGAGATGGATCTTTATCATGTTTCATAAAAACCAGGGCACATTGATATCTTGCTGTTCGTCCATCAGAGGGAATATTTTTTAGATTTTCAATTAGTTTTTGGTTGTTTTTATCATCCGTGGTGTTTGTGCCACCATATCTTGCCGAATAAATTCCAGGATCGCCGTTTAAGGCATCTACCTCAATGCCAGAGTCATCAGCGATAGCACTCATTCCCCCCACCTTACAAGCATTGCGTGCTTTGATAAGAGCGTTTTCAATAAAGGTTAATCCGGTCTCTGGGACATCTTTGATATTCATTTGTGATTGTGGAATAATATCAATATTGATGGTTTTAAATAGCTGCTTAAACTCTTTTAATTTGCCGGGGTTAGAGCTTGATAGTATTATTTTTTTTATCATTTTAGGGTATAGTTTTGGACAATTAATTGCACATCAGGTTTGTTATAAAAATTATTTATACTAAGTTTATAAACTATTGTAATCTCATCTCCTTTTTTAGTATCAATTACCCCACCAAAATAAATAACATTCCAAGTGCTGGACCCATTTTTGTCTTTTATAAACATTTTGGTAAATTTATTTTGCAGGATTTTATAACTCAAAACTATAAAATCATCATAAAAAACAGGCTCGGCCAAGCCCATTCCCCATGGCATAACCTCCTGTAAGTTTCTGACAAAAATAGGGTTGCGATTAACTGGATTTAATTGCCCATCTGTTAATATCTCTTTTTTAAGAGATTTATTTTTTAATAATTTACCGCATTCTTGGTTAAATAACAGACTAAATTCAGTTAAAAAATCTTTTTTGATGCTAAGTCCTGCTGCCATCGCATGGCCGCCGTATTTTAAAATTTTATCCTTATGTATTTGATAAAAATTATCAAGCATATTTTTGAGGTTAATTTTGTGAGTAGAGCGTGCGGAACCCCTTAGGATATTATCATCATAAGAATTAGTAAAAATGATAACAGGTAGATTCATCTGCTCACAAATTTTGCCGGCAATAATCCCTATAATGCCCTCATGCCAACTCTCATCATAGAGACAAATACCAAATAAATCATGGTGAGAGTTAAGAATTTTTTTAATGCCGATAAGTTGTGATTCTGCCTCATCTTTCATCTTAGACGATGTTATTTTTCTTTGATTGTTTAACTTTTTTAACTCGTGGGCTTTCTTGTTGCAGGTTTCATAATTTGATGATATAAGGCATTCAACAGCGACATCCATTTGATGAATTCTGCCTGCTGCATTTATATTAGGAGCGATTTTAAAACCAATATCAACGGAATTAATATCAGCAGGGTTGATGTTTGCTATCTGGCAAATTTGTAAGACACCCATCGGACATTGTTGATTTTTGATTTTTAATAAACCGTTGTGCACCAAAATCCGATTATTTTTATCCATTGGCACGAGATCTGCCAAAGTCCCTATCGCAACTAAGGATAACAAGTCTGCGAGATTTATTTTTTGGGTTAATATTTTTTGTTCTGATAAATATGCTCGCAAAGCAATCAGGACATAAAACATCACTCCTACTCCGGATAAATTACTAAGTGCAAACTCATTTTCGGCAAGTTTAGGGTTCACAATAGCTGTAGCATTTGGTAGTGTTTCAGGTGGTAGATGATGATCGGTAATAATAACTTCAATCCCCTCTTCACTTAGGGTTTGACAAGTCTCTGTGGCACTTATACCGTTATCAACTGTAATAATTAAATTAGGTTTTTTTTGATATATCTGCTCCAATAAGTTATTATTCAAACCATAACCCATAGTTAATCTAGCCGGGATCAACCAACGGACATTTTTTGCTCCTAATCTTTGTAATCCCATCACAGCCACAGATGTAGATGTTGCACCGTCCGCATCATAATCACCTATGATTAAAATATTTTTATTATGCTCGATGGCTAGGCTTATAATTTTAACCGCTTTTTTTATATCGGGGAGTGTGTCATAATGACTCAGTGAAGCAAGACCCAAATCTGCCTGTTTACGATCAACTATTCCTCTTGATAAAAGTATGTTGGATATTATGGGATTATCGTGCACAGGATCAGAGTCTGTAGGGATATCATAGGTTTTGATATCTAAATTGTTTTCTACCCCATTCATAAATTGTTTTTTGTCAAGCCCTTTAACACCATATCAGTTATGCTTACCATACCAACAATGCATCCTGCTTCCATCACAGGGGCACGCGAGATATTAAATTGTTCAAACATTCTGGCAGCATAACGGATATCCATCGTAGATTTAATACAAAAAGCAGGTTTAGTCATTATCTCATAAACCTGTGTTCTATCAACAGATTTATCAGAGGCTAATACTTTATGAGATATATCAGATAAAGAAATAATACCAAATTCATCATTTTCATCTTTTTTATTAACTACCAAAGCTTTGGCTGCAATATTTTGTAAAATAGCAATGGCATCTGATACACTCATCATGCCATCAACCAACTCATACTTATCTTTCATTATATCAGCAACTGTAATTTTGCGACGTTCGTTATTGTGGCTCATACTGTTTTTTCAACCTCTTTTTTTAATGATTCAATTTGATGGGTGATGCCCACAGCATCTTCAACATCAATTTGAATAGCGATACCAGAACCAGGGGATTCTTCAAACTGACAAACTTTTGCCATATTTTCTAAAATTGAACGAGACAAATGTTCTTCAACCAAAAACAACAAAACATCCCGATGAGTTTCAAGTGATAAACCCAAAAAAGTGCTAGTTTTTTTGATGCCCTCACCACGAGCAGAAGATATAACAGTCGCCCCGGTGGCACCACATTTGCGAGCGGTCTCCATCGCAATCTCTGTTTTATCATCTTCAATAAAAGCGATAATCAATTTAAAGTGCATTATTTTTTATACCTCTTAATTAAAATACTAATTTTTGCATAACATAGAACACTAATAATCGGCCCCAAACATGCAAAAGCTATCAAACCAAATCCATCAATCAGCACACTTCTCCCCGGCACAGATTGTGCTAATCCCAACCCCAAAGCTGCCACCAATGGCACAGTTACAGTCGAGGTAGTAACTCCTCCCAGATCATATGCCAGTGGAATAATGTTTTTATCAGAATAATAGGTCAAAATTATAACAATAAAATAAGCTATAATAATATAATAATGAATCTGGGTGCCAGTTATTATTCGCAAAGAACCCAAAACAACTCCAAATGCCATCCCAGTTGCCACCGCAATTCGCAAAGATAGCGGTTTTATTGTGCCACCTGAAACCTCAGCGGCTTTAATCGCCACCGCAATTAAAGACGGCTCTGCCATAGTTGTGGCAAACCCGATTGAAAAACTAAATAAATATACCCAATAATAAGATCGCCAATTACCGCTATCACCCTTAATAAAATTTGTATCGGTAAGTTGCAAAGCCATTGATTTGCCCAGTGGAAACAAAGCCTGCTCCAAACCAATTAAAAATAAACTCAAACCCACCACAACAAAAACAATACCAGTTAAAACCTGCCTTAAATGGGGGATTTTTTGTTTTAAAATCAACAACTGAAAAACAAAAATAACCGATAAAATTGGCAAGACATCAAAAACTGTCCCATACAAAAGTTGCAAAAATTCCATGAACATATTATAACACATCAAATAACGAAGTGGGTATATAGATATTAAACTGGCAACGAATTACCGTCATTGCGAGACCCTACACCACCCGTCATTGCGAACGAAAACCCCCGTCATTGCGAGGCCCTACACCACCCGTCATTGCGAGGGAGCGTGCGACCGCGGCAATCTCATCAGGGATAACGGACACCCTGGGAGACTGCCACGTTTCGCCACGCTCCCTCGCAGTGACGAAAAGGCATAGAGACTGCCACGTTTCGCCACGCTCCCTCGCAGTGACGAAAACCCCCGTCATTGCGAGGAACGAAGCAATCTCTTGGAGTTTCCAAAAAAAATAAAGTAAAATACCCAGCATGACAAAACTACCAACAGTATATATAATAACAAACAAACCACAAGGAACATTATACATAGGTGTAACAAGCAACCTAACCCAAAGAATATATCAACACAAAAACAAAACAATGAAAAGTTTTTCTGCAAAATACAACCTTGATAAATTAGTTTGGTATGAGCAGCATAGCACAATGGAATATGCGATTAACAGAGAAAAACAATTAAAATCAGGCTCAAGAGAGAAAAAAATACTTCTTATTGAAAAATTAAACCCAGATTGGTTTGATTTATATGACACCATTCTTTAGTTATTGTCATTGCGGACCCTACACCACCCGTCATTGCGAGGGAGCGTGCGACCGCGGCAATCTCATCAGGGATAACGGACACCCTGGGAGACTGCCACACTCGCACGCTCGTTCGCAGTGACGAAAACCCCCGTCATTGCGAGGCCCTACACCACCCGTCATTGCGAGGCACGAAGCAATCTCTTGGGGTAAAAAGAGAGACTGCCACACTCGCA
>QNFE01000010.1 GCA_003645455.1 Gammaproteobacteria bacterium
ACAGAAAATAGTGCATTTTTATAGCAAAAATGAGGAAAATGGCAAGTCCTTTGACGAATTTTTGCTATGAAAAGGTGCATTTTGTGTGTTTTATAAATTGTGCTTGAATTATGCAAAGGTCTCATTATATATGCCAGATGGACTTGGTGTCCATTTTTTTAGTTTAGGTTTTAATAAATGATGAATTTCATATCTGTTCATTCCCATCTTTCTTTTTGTTACAACCTGTTGTTCGATAAAACCTATAGGGGTTCTGCTGTGATACTTAGGTCCTCGTTTTTGTGGTAGTAGAGATGAATCCAAAGCACTTTGTTTATAACGGTGGTAGTATTTAAAAAAGTTCTGTTTTTTGATGTTATTGGATTCATAAAAAGCACCAACAAAGTTAAATCTTGGATGCTGTTTGTTTTTAATTAAATCATATTTAGCTTAAGATGTTGCCACCTTTTTAAATGGCTCTTAATAAGCGTTTTATCATTGTTATGATTTTTATTAAGCTCTTTGTTCTGTCTGTGCACTCGCATAGTTGTAATCCTCTTAAAGTGTTAAAAAAAATAAATTATTAGTTTAAAAACTCTCTTAAATAATTTCATAAATTATCAAAGATTAAAAACAAGATTTAAAAGCTTTAAATGGCTTTTAAATCTTGTTTTTATAGTGTTTTATATTAACTTATTTCTGTCAACGAATTACCTAACTTATACAATTGCGAGGAATTCGCAGCAAGGCGAAGACAGAAGCAATCTCTCTCCTGTTCCACCTCTCCTGCAAACCAACAAGAAAACGGCTCTGCCACGAGATTGCCGCGGCGGTTAATTACCTGTGATGTTGCACCGTTTTTTCCGTCTACCTCGCAATGACTGGTTTTTTTTGGTGTCCGTCAGCTACGATGAGATTTCATTGACAAGTTTTTAAAAAAAATAAATATTGCATAGTATTTATTTTAATTGTATAATAATTCCTTTTACTTTTATTTTTATTTTTTGTTATGGATATTTTAGGGTTATATGTATCTAAATCTTTATTGTGGTTTTTTGTTGGTGTTATATTTGTTGTCGCCGAAATTGGAATGCCAGGGTTTATTGTAGTTTTCTTTGCGCTGGGTGCTTGGATTGTTGCCACTGTTTTATTGTTTGTTGATATAGAGCTTGATTATCAAATTATTATTTGGGTAGTCTCATCCTTAGTCCTATTATTTTCTTTGCGAAAATATGGCTTGCAGATTTTCAAAGGCGATGCTGTTGATGTTGATAAAACTAATGCCGAGTCTAAAATTGGCAAAACTGCCGTTGTAAGCCAAACGATTCAACCAAATGTCGCAGGTGAAATAAAAGTTATGGGAAGTTTTTGGCGAGCTGTATCTGAGGTAAAAATAAAAATCGGTGCAAATGTTTTAATCACCTCGCAGGAGAATGATGGTTTAACTATGATTGTTAAGCCAGTTTGATTTAATTTTAATTTTTTAGGAGAATTTATTATGCAAGAATCTTTAATTGTGAGTGCTGTTTTTGCCGCTATTGTTATCATTTTATTGATAAAAACTGCAGTAATTGTGCCACAAAAGAGCGAATATATCATTGAAAGATTAGGAAAATATACCAAATCACTGGGGGCGGGTTTTCATATTCTATTTCCATTTTTAGATAAGGTAGCTTATAAAAGATCTTTAAAAGAGATGGTTATTGAAACTGATATACAGGTTTGTGTTACCTCTGATAATGTTTCTGTTGAGGTTGATGGTATTTTATATATTCAAGTTATGAACTCTCAATTATCTTGTTATGGTATAGATAATTATATGCAAGCGGCAGGACAACTTGCCCAGACATCTCTGCGTTCTGTAATCGGTAAAATTGATCTTGATAAAACATTTTCCGAGAGAGAATCTCTTAACCAACAGGTAGTAGCCGCCATTGATGAGGCAGCCCAAAACTGGGGGGTTAAGGTTTTACGTTATGAAATAAAAGACATAAGTATGCCAGAGTCCGTGCAACAAACAATGGAAAAACAAATGACAGCCGAGCGAGAAAAACGAGCAGCTATTTTTATCTCCGAGGGAGACAGACAATCAAGAATTAACCGTGCTGAAGGCAAAAGAAAAGAAGCTATTTTTATCTCAGAGGGTGAAAAACAAAAAGTCATTAACGAAGCCGAAGGTCAGGCGACAGAGATTGAATTAGTAGCAAATGCAACTGCTAATGGTATTAAAAAAGTATCAGAAGCATTAAGCCAAAAAGGTGGTGAGGTGGCGGTAAACCTACGAGTTGCTGAAAAATATATCGAACAATTCGGCAAGTTAGCCAAAGAAAATAACTCAATGATTATCCCTGCGAATACAGCAGATATTGCCTCTACTGTGGCAACTTTAATGTCGGTCGTGGAACACAGCAAAAAGAGTTAGTAAACTATTTTATTTTTCCTGTCATTGCTACAAGGAAAGGTTAAGACAAGAACTGCATTATTCCGAGCAAAAAGAACCTCGTCATAACGAACGAAGTGAAGCAATCATCTCATAGGGGTATACGGAACACCAAAAGAGATTGCCACACTCGCAAGCTCGTTCGCAATGACGGGGATTCTCTTTTTTTGTTCGGCAATTGTGCAAAATTTAGTTATTTCACAGTCTCTACTTTAAGTAGCGGGGTTTAGAATTCTTGCAAAGCTGGGATAAAAGAAATAGGTAAGGTTTCTTTTTCTTTGAATGAAATTTCTTCAAAAGATGTTTGGTCGGCAAGCATCTTTCTCAATAGTTTGTTGTTTAAAGAGTGTCCTGATTTAAATCCTGAAAAACTACCGATTAGACTGTGTCCTAAAAGATATAAATCGCCGATAGCATCTAACATTTTATGTTTAACTAACTCATTTTCATAACGAAGTCCGTCTTCATTTAGAATCCTAAAATCATCAATTACCACCGCATTTTCAGTGCTACCACCTAAGGCTAGGTTTTGTGAGCGAAGTTGTTCTATATCTTTCATAAAACCAAATGTTCTGGCACGAGATAATTCCTTGATAAAACTTGTAGTTGAAAACTTAACATCTGATTTTTGGTTTTCATCATTAAAAATAGGATGTTTGAAATCAATTGAAAAATCAACTTTAAAACCATGATACATATCAAACCTTGCCCATTTATCACCCTCTTTGACTACGATGGGTTTTTTAACTCTGATAAATTTCTTGGAGGCTTGCTGATTAACAATTCCAGCAGATTGTAATAAAAAAACAAATGGACCTGCACTACCGTCCATAATTGGAACCTCTTCTGCTGATAATTCAACTACAAGGTTATCAATGCCCAAACCTGCAAGGGCTGACATAAGATGTTCAATCGTAGAAATCTTGATGTCCCCTATTCCTATGGTGGTTGATAGAGTTGTATCTACCACATTCTCTGATATAGCAGGAATAGATACTGGATTAGGGAGATCTACTCTTTTAAAAACAATGCCAAAATCAACCTTGGCAGGCTTTAAAGACATAAATATCTTTTTACCAGTATGTAATCCTATACCAGTAGCCTTAATGGGGTTTTTAATGGTTCGTTGATTTATCATATATAAAGTTTTTAAAAATTGAATTTGCCTCATATAATAAACAATTAGCCCCAATAATTGCAAGTAAAACTTTAAATTTTTATATTTTGTTGTATTTTTGCAACACTACCATAATCTTAATTGAATTATATATTACCTCACTATGGGGCGATTTGATGTTTTAATAAATTCATATAAATCAGCAGCATCAGGGCATTTTTGTATTATTTGACTTATCGCTTGATACCTTTCTGCCACAGGAGCTCGGCTTTTTATATATTTCAAATAAAACTTATGGAGATTTTTTATTGTTTCATTGGAAAATCCATGTCTTTGTAGCCCTACTTTGTTGATCCCTAATGCTTTGGCATGGTTGCCCGCTACTTTTATGAATGGTGGAATATTACGGTTCACAGCAGAGCTAAAACCTATAAAGGCATATTTGCCGATGGCACTAAATTGATGGATTGCTGAAAAGCCACCAATAGTAGCAAAATTATCCACCGTAACATGCCCTGCTATCGCACTACTATTTGATAATACTACATTATTCTTAACAACACAATCATGGGCTACATGAGTATATTCCATAAACAGATTGTTGTTGCCAACTATTGTTTTGCTGTTGCCATCAATTGTGCCACGATTCATTGTGCTATATTCGCGCATTATGTTATTGTTGCCTATCTCAAGATAGGTTGGTTCTCCTTGGTATTTTAAGTCTTGAGGTTCACCACCTATACAAGCAAATTCATAAATTTTATTATTTTTGCCGATTATTGTGTTGTCTCCTATCACAGCATGAGGAGCAATTGTAGTGTTGTCTCCTATCGTGGCTTTATTGATTATACTATATGCACCAATCTTAACATCTGTGCCTATTTTAGCATCTGGATCAATTATGGCTGTGGAATGAATCATTTTTAATCCCATTAGTTTCTATTAGATACTGTGCCCATAAGATCTGCTTTGCATGCAACCTTACCATCAACACTTGCAGTGGCAGCAAACTTCCACACTCCACGAGTTGTTTTTAAAACTTCGGCATCAATTATGAGTTGATCTCCTGGGATAACTTGTTTTTTAAATCTTGCTTTGTCTACCCCTACGAACAAATATACCTCATCATCATCTGGTAATTTATCTGTTGTTTTAAAAGATAGAATCCCAGTGGCTTGTGCCATAGCCTCCAAGATTAAAACTCCTGGAAATACTGGATATTCTGGGAAATGCCCCATAAAACAAGGCTCGTTAAAAGTTATGTTCTTAATCGCTGTTATGCTTTTTCCAAGTTCTATTTTAGTAATTTTATCAATCATTAAGAATGGGTATCTATGGGGTAATAATTTTAGTATATCATATATGTTTGATTTTATTTCCATTATTTATGGCTCCAAAAAGTTTTAAATTTAATTGCATTACGAGCCCATATATTATGGGGCTGATGCAGTGTTCCTGAGTTATATATGCCTGCTTTTTTAATTGAGCCGGTAACCCTACAACCTGCATATAAAATTACATTATCTGTTATGTTTATGTGTCCTACTATCTCAACCGCACCACCTATAGCACAGTTTTTGCCGATTATTGTGCTACCTGCTATCCCTGTGCAGCCTGCTATCGCAGTTTGCTCTCCTATTACTACATTGTGTCCTATCTGAATTTGATTATCTAATATGACTCCTGCCCCTATAATGGTATCGTCCAAAGCACCTCGGTCAATCGTGGTATTAGAGCCAATTTCAACATTGTTATTTATAACTACTCTACCTACCTGGGGAATTTTTACCCATTGATTGTTTTTTTTATCTCGGGCATAACCGAAACCATCAGCACCGATTACTGTCCCTGCATGAATTATGACATTATCTCCTATGACACAATTATGATATATTGCTACATTATCATAAAAAAGACAATTTTTGCCTATACTTACTCTTTCTCCTATGCTGGTGTTTGATCCTATGATTGAATTTTTGCCTATTTTAATATCTTTGGCGATTACAGTGCCTGCACCTATTTGAGTTTTTTTATCAATTTTACAATTTTCACCAATAGTGCAACTTGGATGAATTATACCATTTGCCTCTGGTTGAGGATTAAATAATTGTTGTACACGAGCAAAAGTTAAATACGGATCATCACTATATATAAAATTTTTATCAATTTTTTTAATCAACCATTTGGGGTTTATTATTATAACACCTGCTTTGGTATTAAATATTTTTTTTATGTGTTTTTTTTCACTAACAAAGGTTATGCTTTTTTCGTAAGCTCTATCAATTGGCAATAAACATTTTAATTTTATATTGCCGTCTCCTACAAAATCTAAGCTTAATATTTTACAAATATCATGCAAACTATACCCACACATTATTTACTTTTCTTTTTTTAGAGCTTCAAGGATTTTAGAGCTTATATTAGTTGCTGCATCGGAATATAAAACTCCTGCTTCTGTAAAAATCATATTATATTTATATTTTTCTGCATAGGCTTTTATGACCTTAAAAATAGCATCGCGAATTTTTTTTAACTCTTCGTTTCTTTGGAAATTTAGATCGTCTGCAAATGATTTCTCGTCCCTTTTTAGTTTTAATTCAATTTTTTTAAGTCTCGTTACCTCAGATGATGTTTTTTCTTTACTCATTGTGAGTTTATTTTTTTCAAGAGCTTTTAATTGTTTGGTGAATTTTTTTACCTCTTTTTCAAGTTTCTTACTTCTTTTTAAAAATTTCTGCTCTAATCTTTTTTCAGCTTTTGCTCGTTGTGGCGACTCAAGCACAACAGACGACACATTAACAAAACCTATTTTTAGATTTGCAGCATAGGACCCAAAACTAATGGTTAAAAAAATTAAAATTGTAAATAGTTTTAGTTGTTTCATAAATATAATTCTCCAAAAAATCAAAAAGTAAAAAGCGGATATTATAACAAATTTTAAAACACGCCACCTACATAAAATTGAAATACTTCTGTTTTGTCGCCGTCATCAGGATTTAAAGCTTCGGCAAAACTAAAAACTAATGGACCCATAGCAGAAAACCATTTGAATGCAATGCCCGCTGAATACCTCAATTCATTGCTGTCAAAATCTCCTATTTCCTTATACACACTACCAAAATCAGTAAATAGACTAAATCTTGTCGGGCCCGTAATATCAACTCCTGCTGGTGGAAAAACCAACTCAAAAGATCCTGTGGTTTTTAAATTACCGCCGGTTGCTTTGCCATCTTCATCTTTTGGACCCACACCAGATGAACTATATCCACGCAGGGAATAGACCCCACCTACATAATATTTTTTAAAAAATGGCAAGCCGTAATCATCTACATAGGAATCACCATACGACACATTGTTATGAAAATTAAAAGTATATCTCTCCGATAGAGGATAATAATATTCAAATTCATAACTTGATTTGTAATACTCTAAACCGCTGCCAGGAACAGTAACATTAAAAGATAATCTATTTTTTGCACCCTCGGTCGCAAAAATTGTCCTATTACGCCAGTCATTAACATAGGCCATGCTTAAAAATATATTACTATATTCGTCTCCTTTGAGATCAATATAAGAATTTATTTCATCCGGAGTAGAGATTGTTGTACCTAATTTTGTATTGTCATAACCTGCTCCGAGAAATATAGTTTCTGTCTCTGCCATAGGGATACCAAAATTTACCGAAACTCCATAAGAATTCATAAAATATGATGCTGTGGTAGATATTTCTGAGGCATCAGTATCGTTATAGTAGTATGAAAAACTACGACTTATGCCATCATCAGTCCAGTATGGGTTGGTAGTAGCCATACTAAAATTTTGACTAACTGAGTTTTTTGATAAGCCCATTTTAAAGCTCTCTCCTGTGCCAAACATATTGTTTTGGGCAAAGTTTGTTGTGAATGTAAAACCTTCAGCACTTGAATAGGCTCCACCTACGGTAAAAGATCCAGATGGCATCTCTTTTACACGAACTTCCAAATCTACCTGATCATTTTTATTAGGAATTCTTATGGTTTTAATGTCTACAGTTTCAACATATGATAATCTTTGAATTCTAATTTTTGATCTTTTCATTTTTTTGGGGCTATACACACTTGATTCCATTTGGCGTAATTCTCGACGAAAAACTTCATTATAGGTTTTTTCATTACCTGTGATATTTATTCTACGGACAAAAACTTTTTGTTTTGGTTTGATGTAAAAATCCAAGGATACTGATTTATTTTTTTCATCAACAGTAGGCACAACCTCTACAATAGCAAAAGCATAACCGTCTTCCCCAAACCTATCTTTGATAGCCTGCACTGTTTTTTGAATTTTTGTGCGAGAATATACATCTGTTGTTTTTATTTTGAATTGTTTTCTAATCTCTTTGTCTGTCAAATGATAAGTGCCGTGTAATTTTATTGTTGATATATTGTAAATATCACCTTCGATTTGATTGATGTTAATATAAATATTTTTCTTGTTGGGGCTTATCGTGACTTCTGTTGACTTGATGTTAAAATTAAAATGACCTCTATCCATGTAATAGGAGCGAATTGTTTCTAAGTCTGCTTCCAATTGGTTTTTTGAATACTCATCATCACTTAATGCACCTGATGTTGCCTCTAATTCCATCTTGCTTAATAAAAATTTTTCGTCAAAACGGACATTGCCGACAATATTTATATCACGGATAAGAGCCACTTCTCCTTCGTGTATATTGATTTCTATCTCTATCCTATTTCTTTTTAATTTTTTAATTTTTGATGTTACTTTTGAGCTATAATATCCTCTGCTAAAATAAAATTCTTGCAATTGAAATTTTAAAGCCTCAAGTTTAGATGGGTTAAATATTTTACCTTTTTTAAGTTGGATGTCATTTAGAATTTGATCAAGGCTTTCATCTGGCAAGGCAAGATTACCCTTGTATTCTATTTTTGCTATAATTGGTTGCTCTTTTACTTCTATTATCAGTGTGTTGCCATTTTGGTATAACCTTACATCTTTAAAAAAACCTGTTTCATATATTCTATTGATAACTATATGGCTATCTGAGAATGAAAAAGTTTGCCCTATTTTTAAAGGAAGATAATTTAAAACTGTACTCTTTGCTACATATTGAGAGCCTTCAACTTTTATATCTTTGATGATCATGTCTGCTTTTGCAATTGAAAAGTTAGCAAAAAACAGAGTAAAAATCATAAACAAACATTTAAAATGTCTCATTTACAGCCTTACAATGTCATTATAAAAAGCTAGAATCATCAGTGACCCTAACAATAATATTCCTATTTTTTGACCAATTATCTGCATTTTATCGCTCACAGGAGAGCCTTTAATGGCTTCAATAATATAAAACATCAAGTGCCCTCCATCCAAAATAGGCACGGGCAAAAGATTTAAAATTCCCAGACTTAAACTAATTAGTGCCACAAAAAACAAGTAATGATCAAAACCCATCATAGCAGATTGTTTGGCATAAACTGCTATGGTTATAGGTCCTGATACATTTTTTAAATCTGCATTTCCTGTGATTAGTTTACCTAACATTTTGAATGTAAGAGTGGTTAATTGGTATGTTTTATCCAATGCCATAGTCAGGCTATCTACCATCGAATAACTCTCTTTTACTCGTAAATTATCAAATTTATTGGCACCTGTTGCAATTGACACTCCCATTCTACCTATTATTTTGTCTTTTGTTGTATGTATTTTTGGCGTTATTTTTAATGTTTTTATATTTTTGTTTCTTTGCACCATGATAGATAATTCTTGTCCTGGATTATTTTGGATTATTTTTGTCATATCTTGCCATAAATCAATCTTCACCTCATTGATTTTTATGACAGTATCACCTGACAACATTCCGCCTATGGCAGCTGGACTATTCTCTGATACCTCTCCTATAATGGCTTTTATTTTTGGCATCCAGACACTTATTCCTAATTGTTGTAAGATATTTTGTGACTCTTTGAGAATGTCTTTGTTTTTGATCTCTAATATAAACTCTTGGCTTTGTTCATTTTTTCTATCAACTGTTATTTTTATCTTATCACTCTTTAATGCTTGCTCTAAAATCAACAATTGAGTGGATGACCAACTGTGAGTTTTTTTGTTGTTGATGTGAGTTATAGTGTCTTCCGATTGTAGTTTTGCAGAGTATGCAGGAGTATTTATTGCTATATCACCAATGATAGGTTTTATGCCGCTAATTCCGATAAAATACATTAACCACAACACAAATATTGCCAAGATAAAGTTAGCAATGGGGCCAGCTGATACTATGGCAATTCTTGCCCATACTGATTTGTGAGAAAATGATTCTTTTTGATCTTTTTTGCTTAATTTTTCACCAGAATCTTCTCCTAACATCTTGACATAACCACCCAATGGAATAGGACAAAGAGCATATTCTGTTTTATCTTTTTTACCGATAAATTTAAAAATTGGTGAGCCCATACCTATGGCAAAACGCAAAACCCTAACCCCCATTTTACGAGCCACCCAAAAATGACCGCATTCGTGCACAGCTACCAAAATTATTAGAGTAAATAAAAAAATTAAAATTGTAAGTAAAATATTCATAGTTTTTGGATGTATTTTTTGCTGATAATTCTTGCCTGTTTATCTGCATCAATTATAGTTTCAATGTCATCTGCAATATTAAAATGACAATTATCAAGTGTGTATTTTACACAATTATATATCTGGGTCAGATTTATTCTACCCTCGATAAAAGAATCTACTGCTATCTCATTGGCAGCATTCATAATACAAGCAGATGTGCCACCCTCTTGCAGAACTTCATAGGCTAAATTTATGCTCGGATATTTGACGCAATCAACTGCAAAAAATTCAAATTTTTTATCTGTCAAGTCTAAAAACATTTCTGAGCTTTTTAGTCTTTGTGGATATGATAAACCATATGCAATTGGAATTTTCATATCTGGGTTTGCCATTTGTGCTAATACTGAACCATCTCTATAATAAACCATTGAATGCACAATGCTCTGGGGGTGTATTATAACTTTAATTTTATCCGCAGGTATAGAAAATAACCAATGAGCTTCAATTATCTCTAATGCTTTATTCATCATGGTCGCAGAGTCAATTGATATTTTTTGCCCCATATTCCATGTTGGGTGATTTGTCGCCTCCGATAGATTAGCTCTTTTCATATCATCAATTGTTTTATTAAAAAAAGGTCCACCTGATGCTGTAAGAATTATTTTGTCAATGAATGTATTTTTTTTATCCGCAGGAAGGCATTGAAAAATAGCATTATGTTCGCTATCAATGGGCAAAATTGTAGCATTATTTATTTGTGCCTCGCACATCATTAAAGATCCTGCCATAACAAGAGCCTCTTTGTTTGCCAGTAAAACTTTTTTAGAAGCCTTGATGGCAGCTAAGGTTGGCAATAAAGCAGCTGATCCTACTATTGCTGACATTACTATATCTACATCATTATCAATGCTGATAAATTCTAAATCTTTTTTATCCGATAGTATTGTAGTATCGCTATTGTGAAATTTATTTTTTAAATATTTTGCTTTTTTTAAATCTAAAATTAGGGCATATTTTGGTAAGTGTTTAATTATTTGCCTCTCTAATAATTCAACATTTTGATTAGCACTAATAGCAAATACTTGATACTTATCTCTATGCTTTGCAATAATTGCTAGGGTGTTTTGTCCTATTGTGCCCGTTGATCCTAAGATAGTTATGTTCTCTTTCATAGTATCCATTGATATAAAAACATAAAAATAACCACCGATGCGATGGTGCTATCTAACCTATCAAGCATTCCTCCATGTCCTGGAAAAATAGATCCAGTATCATCGGCTCTGGATTTTCTTTTTATAAGGCTTGCCAATAAATCACCATAAATACTTACAAAAGCACTTATCATTGAGACTATAATAAAATTTATCTGGTTATCGGATTTTATAAAAAAACTTGCGACTGTGGCATACAATAAAACAAAAAGCATGGCACTTATTGCCCCTTCAATAGTTTTGTTAGGGCTTATAACGGGAGACATTTTATGTGATCCCAATAATTTGCCACCTATATATGCACCAGAATCTGCAAACCAGACAATAGCCATAACATAAATAAAAAAAACTCGATCTTCTTCTGTCATATTTAATAATTCTAAGGTAGCAAAATAAAAAAAACTCATTATTATCACCCCCATCAACATAAAAAAATAATTTTTTTGATGAAAAACTTCTATTTTTTTAATAAGGGTTAAAAATACTGATAGACACAGCCACAAAAAAGATATAAAAAATAATAGGTAAAACTTATCGTGAGCATCCGACAATATGGACATTGAAAATGCTGAGATTAAAATTATAGTTATGAAAAATAAATTTGATAATAGGGAGTTAAATTTACACAATCTAAACCATTCAATGGAGGCAATAATTACGACTGCTCCATAGAATATTATAATATATTTTGCAGGTACAAATAACATCAAGGGGACATAAATGGATACTAATATCAGGGCGGTTATAATTCTTTTTATTGGCATATATGTTATTGATATTTATTAATTATTAGCAGTTATTTGTTGTGCTATTTTGCCATATCTTCTTTGTCGTGTTTTATAAAAATCACAGGCATCGTATAAAACTTTATCATCAACATCTGGCCACAAAATATCTGAAAAATATATCTCCGTGTATGCCAAATGATATAATAAAAAATTTGATAATCGTCTCTCGCCGCCACTTCTTATCAGTAAATCAGGTTTTGCTATCTGATCTAAATCAAGATATTTATCAAACTGCTCGATTGTTATTTTTTTATGTTTATTTTCTTGTAATATTTTATTAACTGCGATTATTATCTCTTGTTGTCCGCCATAATTCATGGCAATATTTAAAATTAATTTATCATTATTTTTGGTAAGTTTTGTTAATTTTTTTATTTTTTCCTTAAGAGGATCTTGAAAAACACTAATATCACCGATAAAAATAATTTTAACATTATTTATATGTAATTGTTTAGCATGCTTATCAATGGCATCCAAAAATAATCCCATCAATAACCTAACCTCATTTTTGGGTCTCTGCCAGTTTTCAGAACTAAACGCATAGATACTAAGAACCGCAATATTTTCTTTAAGACAAAATTCAATCGCATTTGAGGTGGCATCTATGCCATTTTTATGACCCATAACTCTCGGAATCTTTTTTTGTTTAGCCCAGCGACCATTGCCGTCCATAATAATTGAGAGGTGATGAGGGAGATGGTTATCTGATCCTTTATCTGCATTCATATATTAGAATAAAATTTTGAATATAGGTTTAAATTTGGATTAATTCTTGTTGTTTTATCTGTAAAATTGCATCTATTTGCTGGATATTATCATTTGTTATTTTTTGAATCTCGACCTCTGCATCTCGCTCTTCATCTTCACTTACATCCTTATCTTTTAACATCTCTTTGAGGTGGCTATTAGCATCACGGCGAATGTTTCTTATGGCAACTTTGCTCTGCTCTGCTTCGGCTTTGACAACTTTGACTAATTCTTCTCTTCTCTGTGCTGTCAGAGGTGGCATAGGGATTCTTAAAACTGTTCCAGCTGTGGCAGGATTTAATCCTAAATCAGAGTTCATTATAGCTTTTTCAACAACCGATACCATGTCTTTTTCCCATATATTTATACTGAGAGTTCTGGAATCTTCGGCATTAACATTGCCTACTTGGCTCAAAGGAACTAACGATCCATAATAATCAACAGTTATATGGTCTAATAGGCTTGTATGAGCACGACCTGTGCGGATTTTTAAAAAATCACTCTTTAAAGATTTGATTGTTTTTTGCATCCGCATAGTTGAATCTTTTTTAATTTCATTTATCATTGTTTAATCCTAATTTATGGAGTGACTATTGTGCCATAATTATTATCGTTAATTATGGCATTAAGAGAATTATCAGTTATCATTGAGACGACTCTAAGTGGCATCTTAAAATCTCGACACAACAAAACTGCATTAAGATCCATGACTTTTAAATTTTTGTCCATAACCTCATCATAACTGATTTTATCATACTTTTTGGCATCATTATGACAAGATGGATCCTTATCATAAACTCCATCCACCTTAGTAGCTTTTATCAAAACATCGGCATCAATTTCAATCGCTCGAATCGCCGCTGCACTATCAGTGCTAAAAAAAGGATTCCCAGTGCCACCTGCAAAAATAACTATTTTATTAAGAGATAAGTGCTCTTTTGCTTGCTGGGCATTAAATGCTTCAAAAAGATTAGGCATAAAAAAAGAGCTCATAATTTTGGTATCAATATTATTGCTCAATAAAGTGTCTTTTATCGCCAAGGAATTTATCATGGTTGCCAGCATACCCATATTATCGCCTGTTACTCTTTGTAATCCCGTTTGTTGCAAATCTATGCCACGAAAAATATTGCCAGCCCCTATCACTATCGCAATCTGCACTTCATTAGCATGTATTTGTTTTATTTGTTGGCAAATTTTATCTAAGGTTTTGGTGTTGATGCCATAATCATCAGGCCCTAACAAAGCCTCGCCACTTAGTTTTAATAAAATACGCGAATATTGACTCATAATTAGTGTATTTTTTTAAACAATTGTAGCAGCTGCTACCTCATCAGCAAAATTTTCTTTTTTCTTTTCGATACCTTCTCCTACCTCAAGACGATTAAAAGATAAAACATTTGTTTTTTTATCTTTTAGAAGTTTTTGGACTTTAATTTCAGTATCTATTAAATAATTCTGTCCTAATAGAGTTATTTCAGATAGATATTTACCAAGACGTCCTTGCACCATTTTTTCAATGATATCCGCAGGTTTGCCGCTATCTTGTGCCTGGGAGATTAGAATATTTTTTTCTTGCTCTAATAGTTTTGGATCCACATCGTTTTTATTAACACATAATGGTTTGTTGGCGGCAATATGCATACTTAATGATTTTCCTAAATCAGCATCATTTTGGTCTATCTCTATAATTACCCCAATTTTTATGCCGTGTAAGTATGAAAAAATAAATCCATTGGGTGATTTTATATTTTTTATGCGACGAATTTGAATATTTTCGCCTACTTTCGCTATTAATTCTTGTCGTTTATGTTCAATTGATGTTCCGTCAATTTTATGACCTGATAAATCATCTACATTATCTATATCACTATCAAGAGCAACTTTGGCACAATTTTTAACAAAATTTTGAAAATCATCACCTTTGGAGACAAAATCAGTTTCGCTATTTACTTCAATAATTAAAGAGTGCTTGTTGTTATTTGAGGTTACAATATAAACCATGCCCTCAGATGCGGTTCTCGATGATTTTTTGTCTGCTTGTGCCAAACCTGATTCACGCATTATTTGCACTGCTTTTTCGATATCGCCACCTGTTTTTGTTAGTGCTTTTTTACACTCCATCATCCCAGAGCCAGTTCTTCGTCTTAGCTCCTGAACTTCTTTTGCGGTTATTGTTACCATTATTTCTTATCCTCTTTTGCAGTTGCTTCCTTCTTTGTAGTTGTTTCTTTGTCAGAGTTTTTATCACTTACAGAAGTTTTTGTCTGTGTTTCTTTTTTTATAGGTTTTTTTGCATCTTTTTCAACTATCGTATTGTCTTTTTTATTTGAAGATTCTTTTTTGGTTTCTATAGTTGATGTTTTAGGTTTTTTGTCATCAGTTTCTTTTTTTACATTCTTTTTTGGTGTAGCAGGTTTTTTATCATCCATTTTCTTTTTTGCATTAGTTGCAGCAACTATAACTTTGGCATCTGCGATTGCTTCTACTATGTTTTTAGTATAAAATTCTATGGCACGAGTGGCATCATCATTGCCAGGAATTATATAATCAATGTTATCCGGAGCATGGTTGCTATCCACAACAGCAATAACTGGTATTTTAAGCTTGACAGCCTCCGCTACGGCATTTTTTTCATGACCTATATCAATTACAAACAAGGCATCGGGGAGTCTTTCCATGTTTTTTATGCCACCGAGATCTTTTTCTAATCTCTTTTGCTCTCTTTGTAACATCAAAGCTTCTTTTTTGTTAAATTTTTTATCACCACCTATGGAAAACATAGTCTCTAAATCTTTGAGTCTTTTTATTGATTGCTTGATGGTTTTAAAATTAGTCATCATCCCGCCTAACCAACGGTTTGATACATACGGCATTTTACAGTCAATTGCCGCTTTTGAGATAGTCTCGCAGGCTGCACGTTTTGTTCCGACAAGCATAACAGATCCGTTGCTTGACACTATATTACCAATAAAGTTTAGGGCATCTTCAAAAAGAATCTTAGTATGATCTAGGTTGAATATATGGATTTTATTGTGTTTTCCATACAAAAATGGTGCCATTTTTGGCGACCAATAACGTGTTTGGTGACCATAATGGACACCTGCTTGCAACATTTGTTGCATTGATACATTTGGCATAATTATTACTCCTCTGGGTTAAGCCTCCGTTTATCTATATCATCAACTAAAAGAAGTTACTATTAACATTCTAAAAGCACCCGATAATATATGTAAAGGTCTCTGATGAATTTTGTGATCGGCAGAATATTGATTTACAATAACTATTACACCAATCACAGAGGTTTATCAGATATTCCTTAAATAAACGTGTGAAAAAATCGTCAATTATAACACATAGAAAAGCATATTGTCAATTTTTTTATAATATTAACTTAGCAGTTAAATACATGCATTCAACCTTATGCGAGAACCAACAAGGGGGCATGCCCCCTTGTCAAAAAAGAAAAGTTTATTGTTGCCAGTTTAATATAGATGGTGGTGTTGTCCTCAAAAACCAAAAATTTTGGGAAACAATAAAAGGGTGATAAGAATCGTAATCTGGATTAAGATAAATGGCATCACACCTTTATATATCATGGTAGTTTTAATCCCAGACGGAGCTACACCTTTTAAATAAAACAGGCTAAAACCAAAAGGTGGGGTTAAAAATGATGTTTGTAAATTCATCGCAATTAAAATCGCAAACCAGATCGGATCGATGCCGATGCTAACCGAGATAGGAATTAAGATCGGCACAACAATATAGGATATTTCAAAAAAATCTATAAAAAATCCTAATAATAAAATTACCAACATCGAAAGAATTAAGAAACCCCATTTTTCTCCTGGCAAGGATGTCATAAAATTTTCAACGATAGTGTCAGCTCCGGTATAAACAAAAACCATTGAAAAGGCAGTTGCACCGATTAAGATAGCAAAAACCATCGCTGTAATTTTTACGGTATCACGGGCTGCACTCTCTAACATTTTAAAGCTAAACTTTTTATAAACCGCAGCCATAATAACGGCTCCAACACAACCGACAGAGGCGGATTCTGTCGGGGTGGCAATACCTGCAAAAATCGAACCCAACACCATAACTATCAATAATAATGGCGGAAAAATTGCAATTAGAGCGTCTGTGATACTGGCTTTGCCGGCTATATTTTCAATTATAGGTGCTAAGTCTTTTTTAATATTAGTGATGACTAAGATATAAATCACATATGAGACAACTAAAGCCAAAGATGGGTAAATGGCAGCCTTGAAAAGATCTCCGACAGGCAAGCCAAATACATCGCCCAAAATAATTAAAATAATTGATGGTGGAATAATCTGCCCCAGAGTGCCTGCGGCACAAATTGTGCCAGTAGAGAGCTCTTTATTGTAACCATATTTTAACATTACAGGTAGCGAGATAACACCCATAGCCACAACAGATGCACCGACTACACCCGTGGAGGCCGCCAAAAGTGAGCCCACCAAAACTGTACTAATAGCCAAACCGCCACGGATTTTGCCAAATAATGTTCCCATTGATTCTAATAATCGCAAAGCAAGCCCTGATTTCTCTAACACAATTCCCATAAAAATAAACAACGGCACTGCCATTAAAACTTTATTCGTCATAATGGAATAAATCCGATAGGGCATCATTGAAAACATTGAAAAAAACTCGTCCAATACTTCAACAAAAACTCCACCATTCGCCATTATTTCAATAAAAACGGCAATAAACCCAAAAATCATCGCAATAACACCAAAACTAAATGCCACAGGATAACCTAATAAGAGCAAAACCAAAGCGGCGATAAACATATAGATTCCAATCATTTTTTAACCTCTCTCAATTCTATAATGTTTTTTAAAATATAGGATATAGCGCTGAAAATTAAAAATATAAATCCCGCTGGAATCATAGCTTTTATAATCCACCGATGAGTAAGTCCGCCTGGGTCTTCGCTAATTTCAGAGGTTATATAAGCATCTTTGATAAACTCCGTAGAGCCTGTAATAATCAACACTGCCACAGGGATTAAAAAAAATATAGTGCCAAAAATATTGATGTAGTTTTTTGTGGAGGGAGCAAAATTATCATATAAAAAATCAACTCGCACATGGGAATCTGTTTTTAGTGCAAAACCCACTCCATATAAAATAATAACGGCAAATAAATGCCACTCCATCTCTTGCATACCAACTGATGAGTTGTGAAAAAAATATCTCATAACAACATCAAACAAGACATTAAGAACTAACAACAGCAGTAACCACGAGATAACTCGTCCCATAAAGTCAATAGTTTTATCAAAAAAATTTTGGATAGTTTTAATCATCTAAAATACTCAAATATGCCAAAATATTATGAATTTGTTTGGCGTTAAAATCTAAAAATAAAATTTCATCTGGTTTTTCTTCGTCGTGAATTCTTTGTCTATTGTTATAATATTTAATCTGTTTGGTTAAGTATTGGGTGTATTGTCCTGCCAAAGCTGGAATATCTTTTTTGCCCTCACCTTTTTTGCCGTGGCAAATGGCACATTCTTTTTTATAAAGCATGGCACCATCTTTATAATCACCGTCAACCTTGGCAATATTTAAAACTTGTTTGGCTAATAACATTCTCTCATAAGCATTAAAATTATTCTCATCAATAGGTGGCATTTTATTTTTTATTTTTATCTGAGTGAGGTATGCTGCTACATTCTGCATATCCGCTTGGGATAATTCTCGCTCATCAGTATATGGATTCATAGGAATATTAGAACGAGTTCTTGCCTGAAATCGGTTTAATTGTTGGATTATATATGCCTCACTCAACCCTGCAATTCTGGGATATTCGCCGTCTTTACCGCCCTCGCCAAATTCACCGTGACAGCCCGCACAGGTTTCATTTATATCAAAACCATCTTCAATATCAATATCGTAGGAAAATGCACCACAAGAAATAAAAAGCAATAAAAATAGCGGCATTCTATTTATGAATTCTTATAAAAAATCTCCATTATAGTTAATAATTTATAAAATTTCATATTTTCTTTATTATGAGACTTTTTCACAATCTTAATCTCATTGGCGACAAGATTAAAAAGGGACTGGTATTGAATGCAAAATAAAACAGATGATGGCTTTATGTCAAAATCATCTTATAAAAAATGCCTGTCCCTTAGTTTTGTTGTGGATTAGGGGCAGTTTCTTTAAAAAGTCCGTCACTGCGAGTGAGCTTGCGAGTGTGGCAGTCTCTCTTTTTACCCCAAGAGATTGCTTCGTTCCTCGCAATGACGGTAATTCTCTGGCAGTCTCTTTAAAAAGTCCGTCACTGCGAGTGAGCTTGCGAACATGGCAGTCTCTCGTTATTATCCGTCCGCTTTGATGAGATTGCTTTGTCGCTACCGCTCCTCGCAATGACGGGTTTTTTTATTTACCCTCAATAATTCTAATTTCATCAGGGGTGAGGTTGTATAAATCATAAACCATCTCATCTATTTTGCTCTCTGAATTTAGGTAAAAATCTGGTGTAATTTTAACACTACATCTTCAATTGTTATTCTGTTCATTGTGCCAGGATCTTTTACTCTCAAACCCCATTTTAAGTCTTTTGCGGATTTATTGTGTTTGGCCATAACTGCCTCTTGATATCTATCTATCGTGGTGTTCTGGCTGTAATATGGGCGAGCTCTGTCAGGATTGGTGCAGGCATATAAACCGATTACAGGGGTTGCTACTAAAGTTGCCATATGGGCGGGGGCTGAATCAACACAAAGCACCGCCGATGATTTTTTGATGATATACAATAGTTGTTTGAGTTCTGTTTTACCGACCAGATTGATAACTTTATGTTGTTTTTGTTGAATATAATCACCATATTCTTTTTCAATTTTGGTGTTACCCCCTGCGATTATCACTTGTAAATCTAAGATTTTAAGGGCATATTTTGCTATCTCTGCATAGGATGAAACACTCCAGTTGCGATAACTGTGGACAGAACAGGGACAAATTAGTAAAATTTGTTTTTTGGTAGGGTTCGGTGGTAGTGGATAAAATTTATCAGGAGGCAAGGAGAATTTGGGTAGAGTTTTTGGCAGATTAAGGTAGTCACAAAAACTTAACATTGTTTCTAAAATATGAGATTGGGTTATGTATTTTATCTTGTTATTTGTCCATAAATACTGCATATCTTTGCTGTTTTTTTTGGCAAAACCTAATTTAACCGGAGCCTTGATAAACATTGAAATCAGGCTTGCGCGCATTGCCATTTGCATATGAAACAATATATCAAATTTTTTATTTTTTATTTTTTGGTATAATTGCCAAAATTCCTTGATACCTTTTTTTTTATCAAAAACGATAAAATCAACACCCGATAAGCCTTCTAAAAAAGTCATCTCGTTTTTACCGACTATCCAGGTTATTTTTGGTGGGTCAGGGAGTGATTGGAGTTTATTGATAACCGCCAAAGTATGGCAAACATCACCTATGGCTGATAATCTTAGGATGCAAATATTTTTATAATTATTTTTCATTAAAAAATACGACTATATGGCTATTGAAATAATACACAAAAAAGATAAAGTATACATTATTGATAAAAAATTAAAACCATTAAATGAGAAAATTTTTAGTGATGATTTTTTACAAGAGCAAGCTTTGGTGTATAAAACCCAAAGTGGTCGCAGTGACACTTTGTTTTTTGAATGGAATAAGTTAAAAATTGTCAAAAAACACTATTATCGTGGTGGTTTGATGAGTAAAATTAGCCAAGATAAGTATTTTTATTTAGGAAATAAATTTATCCGTGCTTATGCTGAATTTTATTTATTAATATTTTTAAACAAAAAAAATATGCGCTCTCCTGTGCCATTGGGTTTGAGAGTCGTGAAAAATGGGTTATTTTATACCTGTGATCTATTGACCCAAGAGATAGAAAACTCCATAAGTTTGGCGGATTTGGTGCAAAATAAAAATATAAAAAAATCTCACTGGCAAAATATCGGCCAAGAGATTGCAAGATTTCATAACATTGGTTTACATCATGCAGATCTAAATTCCAACAATATTTTATTGGTTAAAGCTGTGCCCTATTTGATTGATTTTGATAAATGCAAAATCAAAAAATGTGCTACGAGATGGCAACAAAAAAACCTAAGAAGGCTATTGAGATCTTTAAAAAAACTTACGAATTTTAACGAACAGGATTTTCAAATTTTAAAAAATTCTTACAAAAATATTAATTAACCTATGCAGCAACCTATTATAAAAATATCTAAACGCGCTTTAAGAATAACGATAAAAATCGATAAGAGAAAAAACATCTATCTTACTATTCCAAAAAAAACTGCCAAAAAAACTGCTTTGGATTTTTTTCACTCCAAAAAAAAATGGATCGAAAAACATTTGAAAAAAATGCCAGATATTATGGAGGATATAGGAGGGCTACCAGAGGAATTGAATTTAATTAGCATCAGTGAAAAATATAAAATTAACTATATTCAGTCCCCCGTCTTAGAGCGGATGAATATTGAGATTTTGATACCCTTAAAGACTATCAATTTGCATGGCAATATAAAAAATAAAAATCTTGTTATTTTATCAATAAAAAAAGCATTGAAAGTTATTGCCCATGAAAAACTTACTATTTTGCTCCAAAATTCTGCCAAAAAATATAATTTACCATATAATAAGCTTACCATCAAAGATAACAAAACAAACTGGGGAAGTTGCTCGGCACAAAAAAATATTAACCTTACAATTAAATTATTATTTTTGCCATTTGAATTGTTAGAGTTTATTATGATTCACGAACTATGTCATACTGTGCACCTTAATCATAGTGTTGATTTTTGGAATTTATGTCGCCAAAAACTACCAGACAACGAGAAATTAAAAAAAACATTTAACCAGCAAACTCATCAATACATTCCTTGCTGGATGGACTTATAACGATAATTAAACTTGTATCATTCAATTGTGGATACAAGAGCATATGTATTCTAATAACAGGCTGACAGGTCGTCCAGTTGCACCCTTTTCTTTACCATCCATCCAAGCTGTGCCTGCGATATCAAGATGAGCCCATGGATATTTTGTAGCGAATCTTGACAAAAAACAAGCGGCGGTTATTGTGCCTGCTTTTGGTCCGCCGATATTTGCCATATCAGCAAAGTTACTATCTAATTGCTCTTGATATTCATCAAATAATGGTAACTGCCAACACTTATCATTACACCAATTGCCAGCATTTATTAAATCTTTGGCTAATTTTTTATTGTTTGATAATAAACCTGTGGCAACCGAGCCTAATGCTACGACACAGGCTCCTGTAAGGGTGGCAACATCTATAACAGCTTTTGGTTCAAATTGTTTGGCATAGGTTAGGGCATCACACAATAATAATCTCCCTTCGGCATCTGTATTTAAAACCTCTATTGTCTGTCCGGACATACTTTTAATCACATCGCCAGGACGTGTAGAATTGCCCCCTGGCATATTTTCTGTGGTAGGAATTAAAACGATTAAATTGGTGGATAGTTGCAACTCACAACAGGCTTTCATGACTCCCATAACAGCCGCAGCTCCTGCCATATCATATTTCATCTCATCCATTCTTGCCCCTGGCTTTAAACTTATTCCGCCTGAATCAAAAGTGACTCCCTTGCCGATTAACACTGTTGGTTTTTGATTAGAATTTTTGTAGTGCATTTTTATAAAATAACTAGGTTTTTTAGAGCCTGCTGAAACGGATAACATTGCATGCATATTTAACTCTAACATGTGTTTTTGATCCAATATTTTAACATTTAGATTTTTATATAATTTTTGCATTGAGGTGGCTTGTTTCGTTAAATAATAAGGAGTGCAAATATTAGCAGGCATATTGGAGAGATTTTTTGCCATATGGATGCCATCTGTAATCGCTTGCCCTTGTTTGACAGCTATGGAACAATCGTCTAAATTATCGTTGTCATTGATGACAAATGTAAGTTTTTTTAAAGGTTTTATGGTTTTGCTGGCAGTTGTTTTTAATTTGTCAAAAACATACAAGGACTCAGAGCTTATTCTGGCACCAAAACGGATTCTCCAGTTTACATCTTTATTTTGGACTTTAAGCTGGGTAAGATAACTTACCGCCTCAGCTGATCCTTTGCGTTGCAACAAATCGGCAGCGGCTTTATTTATTTTTGCATATTCTTGCATACCTATATCTTTTTCTTTGCCGCACCCTACCAATAACACTCTATCTGCTTTTATGTTTGGCACATTTTGCAACAATAAAAGTGATGCTAAATCTCCGTCCATATCGCCACGACGTACTATTTTTGAGATAAAACCATCTGATGCTTCATCTAATATTTTGGCAGATTTGGTTAATTTGCGATTTGACAGAACTCCCACAATAACACAACTTGTTCGCTGTTTGCAGGGGTCACCTTTTTTGATTTTTATATCCATTTTTATCTCCTTAAAAAAAATTATTATTGTTATGTTTCTATATGCCTGCTTACAAAAAAATTTACCATAACAAACGAATCTATAGTAATCTCTTAAAAGAATCCCATCATTGCAACGACTGCGAGCGTGGCAATCTTGTATCTTATAGAGGCAAACGGACACCAAAAAAAGAACCCGTCATTGCGAGCATAGCACGGCAATCTCTTGTTAGTATACGGATAACAACAAGAGATAACCACGGCGTTTTATTATCTTGCATTACATATTTATTCCGTCCGCCTCGTTATGACGGATTATTTTTAAGAGGTCGCCACATTCTGCTTCGCTGTATTCATAATGACGGGGCTCTATGTTTTTGCATAAAACCTTACTGGGTTTAATTGTTTTAAGATCGCAGTTGTAATCTGGTGCTCGTCGATGTCACCTAATTGTGAAAAAATATGTTCAATGCTTGTTTTTATCTCTTTTTTATCTAAGATAGCAGGGGTTATAACCTCTGCCATTGAGGACACCATACAACCTTGCGGTGCTACATTAAAAATAATATCATAATCTTGTTTTATCTTTAACATAACTTCGCCGATATAAGGCAATAATTCGCCATCTGGCAATTGAGTTGGTATTATTTTTTTTGATTCTGTCATGACAGATTGAATATCTTCTGGCATTTTAAGGTTACAAACATTATACAAAGGTTTTGCTAAGAATCCTCGCAAAGACGACAACACTCCCTGATATGATTTTATTTTTAATTCCAGTTTTTTTATTTTTTTATTATTTATTTTTGCCATATTGTTATGTTTTATTATGGACTTATTGATTTCAGCAATATAGCCATATAACAGATATTCAAAGTAACTCCAAATGGGGGTATGAGTTAGATTAAAACTATTAAAACCTAAGGTTTTTAAGATTACTTGATGAATTTCTTCAATTTGTGCAATTCGCATATATGCCTCACCATCAATATGAATTTTTATATTGTTTTTACTGGTTTCTTGCTGACACCAGGTTTTGCTAAATATTTTTAATTTGCGTTCTAATTTTTTGGAATATAGTTTATAAATAAAATATTTTAAAATAGGGGTTATTATCGGAGTATTGTCGATAACATCTGTTATTTTTAATAATTTTTTATTCGGTTTTAATTCGTGCTCTAAGATGTGATAAATATCAGTTTTTAATTTTAAAAATTCTTTAATAAATTCTTCATATTCGGTATGATTTATGCATTGACTACTGCCGTTAAATTTCAACTGGTGCAAGATTCCTTGAATTATAACACCTTGAATTGCTCGGATATGTGACCACTGGGGCAGACCTATATCAAACCCTGAATCCTCCGAGGCTACCAAAAATTGCATAGTTAAGTCATCAGTTGTTTTATTATTTTTATTTTTGTCTGCCTGTTGTTTTTCAAATATTTTATGGGTTTCAACATATTGCCCCTGCCGACATGGTCCTGCCCCTTTGTTGTTAAAAATAAGACATCGTGTTTTGTTGATAAAATCTGGATGATTTTGTTGTTTTTTGGCTATAAAATCCTCTTTGGCATTTAGTATGTCACCGTATACAGCAGCCAGAGGTGCGCAGACCGCCGAGCCTGAATATTGACGCCCTTTTACTATCGCGGATTGCAAACTATAATTTTCATCATAGTTATCAATGCAAACAAAACCTGCACTGCGGATGACGGAAGTTAAAACTCGGTTATCACTGAGAGTGGGAAAATAAATAACATCAGTTTCTGGATTTAATTTCTCTTTGTTGCTAAATTTATCTAAGATCCTAATATCAAAATTATTGTCGTTATCGTTTAATAGATCTTGATGAATGTTATTTTTTAATTGTTTGGTATAGGTATTTACTCTATTTTCTAAATGAGCAAGTTCCTTGATGGCGGCGTCTGATTGAATAAATAAAAATGGGCGATTTTTGGTTATCTCTTGAATAAGTGGTAAGGTAGTGCTATCAGGACCACACATAAAAGACGATACCTGCACGACCGGAATTGTTGTGTCTGTTTTTTCAATTTGTTTAAAAAGGCTTGCTAATTTTTTATGCTTTAAAACTGTATGCAGTTTTTTATCGGTAATGGCAGATATGAGCGAGCTAATAAAGTGCGGATTTCTCCAATATAAGTGTTTAAAGTTTTTATTTAACTCAATATCAAAAACATAACTCGGAATCGTTATCATATTCTTGTCTCGCAATAACCTACCCACATGGCTGTCATAAATACCAGGGTTTAGGATATATTCACGAGCAGCTATAATTGCAACTTCTAAATTATTATCAACTGCATATTGAATATAATCCGCTGCTATATCGGCTAATTCATTTTTAAAATCAGCCTGTTTTTTGATGGCTTTATCAAGAATTAAAATAAAATCAGTTGTATTTATGTCTATTTTATAGTGAGAGAAAATAGCTTTTAGTTTAGGGTATAAAACAGGGGCAATAACATCAGCTTTTAAATCACTAAGGTCAATATCAAAAACACAAAAACGGGCGTTCTTATTTTCTAATTTACCGAGTTTTTCGCCAAGTGCCATCCCCCCTTGGTTAATCGTGCAGGTTTTGGCTAATGATGGGTTTTTATCATTTTTATCTCTTGGTAAAAATTCAATTTGAGGGGCTATTATTATACCGTGTTCTTCGGTGGCAAGCCTTTTAAATTGTCCGACCGCACCAATTTGAGGGGCACAGGTATCAATATTAAAATCAGCCTGGGCGTTTATTATATCTTGCTCTGTAATATTATCAACATATATCGGAATATCAAGTTGCCCGAAGATGTTTACAAAAAAAGTCGCCCACTCAGATACCACAAAAGTTCTGGGAATAATAAGGCGATTTTTATCCTCGCTTTTTGGCATTTGTTTGTCAATATGTTTATAAATTGATAAATAGGTATTTTCTACTTTTATTTTTGGCTTGTGGATTTTTATGACAAATTCGTTGATGGCACTACAACCGCCGAGCTTGAAGTTAAAACTTTTTTTATTTTCATCAAAACTTGTCAAGGATGAGCGATTACAGCGAGCAGATTTGTCGCCACATACTGCCCCCTTACATTGAATTATCTTTTTTCTGTATTCTTTATCAATAAAACTTTGTAGTTTAATAGTTACATTACTATTATCTGTGGTAGGCATAGATTTTTGTAGCCCAATACAGGCTCTGTGTCCGGGGTTAGGTGGCACTAAACAATATATATTGTCTTTGGTAAAAGTTTGTAATTTGCTCGCCACCGCCAAGGGCAATGGTTTTGATAACATTGTTTGACCATGTAATAATGCGACTGTGTGTTTGGGGATTTGAATCTGGTTCCATAAACTTGATGACATATTTTCAACAATAGCCCAGTTAGACGAGGCTAAGATTTCGTCAATTTTTACTCCATGAGCTTGTAATCTGCGGGCATTTTCCATCAAAAAAACAGCACAGGTGGCATTGATTTGAAAGCTTTTATCGGCTTTATATGCCATATTTGTGGCTGTTTCTATATCTTTGATTTTAAATAAAGCTCCTAAGGTATCCATAAGTGAGCCTGTGCCTGCGGAACATTTTACATTCATCGCATTATCAAAAAGTTGGGTTTTCTCCAAAGCGATTGATGATATTTTGGTGTCTTCGCCACCTATATCAATTAAAATACAAAAATCTTCATTGATATTTTTAACTCCTTGTTTTTTTAAATGCTCGATATGTTTGCGAGCATAGTCAATCGAGCCTAATGCATGAGCATAATTTTCGACCAAAATATGCACCTTGTCCTTTATATCAGGATAAACTTTAATCAAAGATTGTTGCACTTGGTATCTTGCAGAGCCTGTAATGCCGATATTGTTGATTAAAATCTCATCAGATCCAAAGTTTTGAATATCTTTAAAAATAGCTTTGATTGTATCAATCGTATCGCCTGAATTGCCATAGGATTGAATAAATAATATTTCATTGTTAGCAGCATCAAGCACAACAAGTTTCGCCATAGTCGAGCCTACATCTAAACCCATAAAAAGCGGTTTATTGTCAAGAGAGTTTTTTGCTATTTTTGCTAATTTATAATTATCTAATTTATAAAATAGATGGTTTGATGATAGCTCTTTTTCAATATTAGAGAATGATTCATATTCTTTGAGTTGAGTTATGTTGTCAGAAAAACTATTAGTTTTAAAGTTGTTATCACCTACTGCTTTGTCAAGATAAGCCATTCCTTTAATGATAAAATTTTGATATTTATCATAAATAATTTTTGTTTGGTGCAGTTGTTGCAGATAATCTGTGGCACAATCACGAGCAAATTGCCAGTTAAAGATTCCACCTGTTAAAGCAATAACATCAAAAACACCATTTAATTTTTTGCAAGTTTTTAAAACCTCGCTTTTAATCGTAACTGCCAAAGCAAAGTCCAAAGGAATGCCTTGGTTTTTATCAGATATAGTCGCAGATGATGAAAAAACGCCACACCTATCGGCACGAATATTGACATCTTCACGAGTTTTTTTGTTATCGTCACCGATATATTTTTTAAGAACTTTATCTACATCTTCTCTTTTTATATTAAGTTTTTGCAAAATACGGTCAAGATTTATCCCAGAACCTGCACCGCAAGTAGGGTTTTGCACCAAGGCATTTTTTTTAAGTTTACCGTGTTCGTCAAGACCTATAATTTTATAACCAGAGGCGGATAATTCAATAATAGCCACTGGATGGTTTTTGTGTTGGGAGGCGATATGAGTGGCTACCATCCACAGACAAGCCGTTGATAGGACGGACAAACTATGGGGTATGTTTTTTTTAATAACCTCTTTTAAGCCACCAGTTGTCAAAACTTGAATGTCATTATCCAGATTTAATAAATTATATTTTTTGAGAATGTTTTGAAGGTTATCATTGCTATTTTCGACAAGCTCTATTATTTTTTTGCCACTTGAATCATAACCTGCTATTTTTGTTAAAACGACACCAGCATCAATATGTAGTTTTTTTAATTCAGTAGTTTTATTGGCACTATTCATAAGCTGTTGGTTGTTATGTAAATATTTAAAAAAAGCATTATACAGTTTTATGGGTCAGGGACTGCAAAAACTCTTATCTTTATCTTAAAATTTTATTAGTTATGGAGTGAGTATGGTTGTGTTTATGGGTATAGATTGCAGTATCTGGTATTTTTACTCCGGTAAATAATTTTTTATACTCTGGGTGTTGCAGAACATTTTTGGGAGTGCCACTACAACATATATGACGATTAAGACATATTACTCGCTGAGATTTTGCCATCACCATATGTAAATCGTGTGATACCATAATAACAGCAATATTAAATCTATGGCTTATCTGCGATATAAGATTGTAAATTTTATTTTGTCCACTAATATCCATCGAGCTTGTAGGCTCATCAAGAATTAAAATCCGTGGGATGTTCATAATGGCACGCACCAATAAAACTCTTTGAATTTCACCGCCTGATAGACTCGTGATTTGTTGTTTTAAAATATTTTCTATTTTTAACTCTTTTAAAAGGTAATTATGAAGATGAATATTTTGTTGTTTATTTTTATATAAATTTAAAAAATAAGATACCTTAATAGGCAACAATGATGGCACATTAATTTTTTGAGGAAGATAGCCAATTTTTAAATTCTTAGGGCTAAAAATCTTACCGTTATTGGGTTTTTCTAACTTCATCAAAATTTTTAAGAGAGTAGTTTTTCCAGATCCATTGGGCCCTATAATCGTGACAATTTCACCACTATTTATTTGCAAATTAATATCTGACAAAATAACTTTTGATTTTTTGTGAACATGAATGTTGCGGGCTACTATAAGGGGGCGACTTTTCATAATTCTGGTTTAGTTTCTCTGTTCATAAGCTCTATAACAGCGGTTTTAGGATCTAGATTGTTATGCAAAACATTGTATACACTTTGGGTAATAGGCATCTGAATTTTATGCTTTTTGGCAAGATTGTAAATAGCATCTGTTGTGTTTATGCCCTCAATTGTTGTTTTATTTTCCCGATTGAATTTTAATATATCCAAACCTCCGGCTATTTTTTTGCCGAATGTCCGATTGCGTGACATATCAGCAGAACAGGTTAAAATTAGATCGCCCATACCAGACAAACCCATAATAGTTTCAGGCTGGCAATCATATATTTTGGCAAATTTTAACATCTCAATATTAGCACGATTGATTAAAGCTGCCATAGCATTATTACCCAAATGCAAACCATCACAAATTCCGGCGGCTATGGCAAAAACATTTTTCAAAGCGCCACCGATTTGCACTCCCATAATGTCACAACTACTATATGGACGAAAATAATCACTCTTAAAAACAGATACTAACTTTTCACTTAATTTTTTATTTGTCGCCGCGATTGTGGTAGCGGTGGGGAGTTTGTGAGCAACCTCAATGGCAAAAGTCGGACCAGATAAAATCGCAAAATCAAAATCATCCCCCATTTCTTCGCCGACAACTTGATGAGAGAATTTATTAGTTTGTGGCTCTAATCCCTTAGCGGTTAAAACCAAAGGTGGTGGTTTATTGACAATTTTTTTGATTCGTTTTAAAAAATAACGCAAAGATTTGCTTGGGGTCGCTATAACCAAAGCATCACATTGACAAATACTATCAAAATCACAACTGTAATTTAAGTTTTTATCAAGCTGAATATTTGGTAAATAATTATCATTTTTACCTGTTTTTTTAATCTCTGTAATTTGATCACTATCTCTGCCCCATAGGATTGTTTCGTTGTTGTTTTGAGCCAATAAAGATGCTAAGGCACTTCCCCAACTGCCAGCACCTATCACATTAATTCTATAGGAGAGCATTTTTATTTATTGTTTCGTTTTGGTTGTTGGGGCATTTTGTTTGGAGTTTTTTGTATTTGCAGATTGTCTCTTTTGTTGTTCGTAATAAATTGCATCAAAATTTACCGGATCTAACATGATAGCAGGAAAACCACCCTTAGTTATCATATCTGTTGTGACCGCACGCACATATGGAAACAAAATAGTTGGGCAGTGGCCATTTAGGGCGGCATTTAGGGCATCTGTGGCAAAGTTTTTTAACACAAAAACTCCAGCTTGTTTTACCTCTACTAACATAACAGCTTTATCATCTTGTTTTATATCAAGAGTTACAGTTAGGGTAACATCAAATACATTGTCTTCTAATTTATCTATTTTGGTATTAAGATTGACATTTATGACAGGTTGCCAGGCTTTTTTTTGTTGAAAAAATCCAGGAGTCCGCACAGATTCAAATGATACATCCTTTAAATATATATTTTGAATTTGAAAAGTTGGTTGATTTGGTGGTGGAACTTGTTTGTCTTTTGGCATTATAAAAATTCTCTGTAAAAAACATCTTATTATACAAAATTAACAACAAAATAACTTTTTATTTTGTGATAAAAATATAAAAAATACTCTGATTACCTCATCACAAAGAACATATTCTCGTTTTGTTGGTTATTTTTGTGAGTTAATCGGAGCTCCACTTATCTATAAAAGATTAAAACCTAAAACTGGAAATTTTTAATTGTTTGCTTTTTTTTATCTTTAATGTCAGGCAACTCGGACCACTTTGAATGCGAGTTTTGCCTGCTGCCCCTGGGTTTAACACAATTGGATTTTTTGAATCATCAATTATTTTTTTATGGGTATGACCATAAATTATGATTTTTGATTTCGGATATGCATCTCGCAAATCTTGATGATCTGGGGCAAAAAAATCAAACGAATCACCGTGAACTGTCGTAATTGTGCCATAGTTTTTAAGATTGATATCTATTTTTTGCGGATATTGATTGCAGTCATTATTGCCTGAAACCCCATAAACTTTTTTCGTAATTTTTGTAAGTTTTTGGATAATATGCGAGCCCATAATGTCACCTGCATGGAGAATTATATCACACCCTTGCAAAGCATCAAAAACATCTCCATTTAAAAATCCGTGAGTATCGGACAAAACCCCAATTAAAATATCATCATTTTGAATATCAATCTTCACGTTTTAAATTCTCCTCTTTTTGACGATGATAATAAATCTCTGCCTCTTGTTTAGCTTTAATTATATCTGCTCTGTTTTTTAATCTCTGCTCTTGCGCTCCTTTTATTAAATCAATTGTCATCTCTCCAAACAAAACCTGTTTTAAAAAACGAAAACTAAAATTTAATAAGGCGGTTTTGTCTTTGAAAATCAAATCTTGATAATCTGGTTTTAAATCATAGGTAGCGACAAATGCGGGGCTTTTGATGAAGGATTTAAAACGATCTAAATCATAACATGCCATAAAAAATAATTGCAAACTCATCTCTGGCAAGCGTCCGATTGAGGCACCTGCTGATCTTTTTTTGAGGATTAGTTGATAAAATTGACGGTTATATTCATCATAGGTATTTGTCTTTTGTTCTTTGCGATATTCGGCGACACTTAATTTTCTGTTTTCTTTATGCCCCATACAATGGGGTTCTTTGATGATGCTATAATTTGTCTCATCTTTATTATAATCTGCTTTTTTAATTGCCATCACTCCGAGCGGATAATAACGACAAGCAGTTGGACGATTTTCATAAACACTACAGCCTTTTTTATCGTCCACAAACAAACAAACCGGGTTTTTATCTTGGGTTTTAAGTTTTACCCCGGGCATCTTTGATTGATCCAACTCAAACGGCACAGTATGTTTTTTTAAAAAATCTCCCGATGAGAGCTTTAAATGATTTGATAAATTTAGGATATCATAGGGGGTCAGGGTGATATCAGCATGTTTGCAACATTCATTAAAACATTCTATCTCAGGGTGGCACTTGAAGTTAAATATAGAGCCTAATTCCATTTGAGCCGGAACAACAGGGCTTGGGGTAGGTTTTGACATAATTTTACAATTTAAAAAAATGCTACATAATAACAAATAATAAAAGATTATATTATATTTTTCAAAAAAAATCCGTCACTCCGCTACTTTAAGCAGAGACTGTGAAATAACTAAAACCTAAACAATTACCAAACAAAAAAGAATTCGTCATAACGAGGCGGACGGATAAAAAAAAGGAACACGGAATAATAAACCGCCGTGGTTATCTCTTGTAAATTATCCGTTTTTTTTAAAAAATTGCTACGCTCGCTCGCAATGACAGGGTTCTTTTTTGGGCTTGTTTTCGCTCTACAAGATTAGTTGTTTCACAATCTCGTAGCGGGGGAGTGTGGCAAATCCATCGGATTGGACGGACATAAAAGAACTTTCAAAAAATTAGACAAGTTATTCAAAATCTTTGTATGTTTATATCATCAGCATAAATTGTTTTTATGCCAGTGGGGGTTTTTACAAGCAAAGCTCCGCTATCATCAACCCCATCTGTTATGCCTGTGATATTTGTGCTGGTTTTAATTTCTTTGTTATATAAAAAATCTAATTTTTGCCATTTATCTTGCATTGAGATAAAACCTTGTAGATGATAATTATCAAGCATAGGGATAAGCCGATTTAATATCTGGCTTATAATTAGATTACGATTTATCTCTTTAATTTCATCACTTTTTTTGCACTGCGACAAGTTTATCCAGTTTTGTTTAATATTATTGTTGGTATTTTCATCTGATACCATATTACAATTTATGCCAACTCCTATAACAACTTGACTATTTTTTTGAATCAATTTTCTCTCAATCAAAATCCCACCGAGTTTTTTGTTGTTATAAAACAAATCATTCGGCCATTTTATCTGGATGCCTGAAAATCCAAGACTTTGCAAAGCCTCAATAATTTTTATGGCAACCGATAAAGATAAAGCCGATATGCAAGATGGCTCCTCGCTAAAATACCAACGCACAGATAAATAAATATTACTCTTATCAGGCGACACCCAATTATTACCGCGTCTGCCATATCCTGCTGTTTGTTGGTCGGTTATACATACCAAATTTTTGCTATGATGAGTTTTATCATTCAATAAATAATCATTAGTAGAATTTATTTGAGAAAAAACCTGCAACTCATCAATCAGGTTTTTAACCTCATAATCAAGTTTGGTTATTATTTTATCTTTGGCAAGCTTTAACATAAGCCCACCCTTGATTGCCAGATTTAAACTTTACCATTTTACGCATATAATCTTTAACTTCGTATTTATCAGCTTGATGAAGTTCTGTGGTGCTAATCTCAAACACGATGCCCGCAACCTCATCTGAATTATTGCCAGTATATCTCAAAATAGGATGAATATCAGTGCCACTTGTTTTTATAACTTCTTTATCTTTTATCCTTATATCTGAAATTACAAACCCCATTAAAATATCTTCAACCCCATCTAACTTTCTGCCAAATAGTTCTTGTTGCACCTTATCCATCTGCAAAGTCCCATATGAGAATAATCTCTCCATAATTGTTTGTCCTCTTCTTATTTTTAACTCGTTCCCATTGGGGACGATGGGGACGGGTCCAATAGTGTTTTTTGTAAAAAAATGTTATTTTACATTATTTTGTTATTTTTTGTTCGTTTTAATGAGATGTGTAGGGGCGGATTCCATATCCGCCCACAATGAATACGGATTTTAAAAGATTGACAAATACGGAACACTATAAAAGTTTGTCCGTTTTGCCATAGACCACCGCAGTTATCTCTTTGTGTGTCCGTCCTGTCTTTAATGAAAAGGATTGATTATTTTTATTTGTAAATTTTTAAAATCTTTTGTGTTTCTGGTAACCAATGTAAAATTTTTTACTATACAGGTAGCACCTATTAATGAATCCATAACAGGAATTTGTTTGCCTTTTGATTTTAATTTCTGATTTATTTCGCCCCATTTTATCATTACATCAACATCAATAGAAATAATTTTATCATTAAATTTTTCAATCAAATCTGTGGCAAGCCAGTGTCATAGTTTTTCTTTTTTATCTGTTTGTTTTAGTTTTTCTATGCCGGATTTTATCTCACCTATCGTTATAACAGACAAGAACATTTTTCGCTCATCGGTATTTTTGATAAAATTAACAACATTCAAATTTGGTTTTTTTGAAATTAACTCTGATATTATGTTAGTGTCAAGCAAATAATTCAAAATTCAAACCTATCTTTGTGTTGGTTTTTTTCTCTTTTTGTTGTTATATCAACACCAACCAAAGGACTATTTTGAAAAAAGTCTACAACAGAGTTTTGTTTTTTTCTTTTAATAGGCTTTAAAGATACCTCTATATTTTTGTTAATATAATCAGCTGGAATTTTTAAATTATATGTTTTTGCAGATGGACGGATAATTGTTGTTAACATTTTTAATCTCATAAAAAACTCCTACTTTAACACAGATAGTTTTTTAAAATAAGATTTTTGTAAAATTATTCATTTCGTCACTGCGAACGAGCTTGCGAGTGTGGCAGTCTCTTTTGTTGTCCGTTTTCTTGATGAGATCGCTTCGTTCCTCGCGATGACGGGATTTTTTTGTTCGTTTTAATGAGATATGGAATCAAGCCCCTACGGTTGTATGCAAATTTTATCTTTTCAATTGTCAATTAATAAACGGACGATAGGAACAGTTCAAAATTATTTGTTTCGTCACTGAGAACGAGCTTGCGAGTGCGGCAGTCTCTTTTTATTATCCGTATATTAACAAGAGATTGCTTCGCTACCGCTCGCAATGACGGAGATTTTTTTTGAGCCTGTTCTATCTATGTCAGACTGCGACAAATAGTTATTTTACAGTCTTTTTGAGTTGGAACGAGCGGAAAATATTATTTTTTATAAAATTTGCCTCGCTCCCCTTTTGAAAAATTATAATTGTCTTGCATAATTTACCCTCATCATATTTTATATTTTTTTTCAATCTCTTGTTGTTTTGTTGCCCTTTGCGATTCTGCTCGTTTTATACCGCAAGAAATTTTTTCTTTAACAAATAGTTGATATTGAATATCCTCCAAAGAGCAATCGTCTGGCATTTTTTCAAGATGAGAGATAACATTCTGTCTAATTGTAATCATAGTTTTTTATAAGGGATTAAAAAACAAACATCATAACACAAAACAAAATTCAGGCTTGTTTTTTGAACTATTTTTAATCACCGTATTTATTTGAGCTAGCAGAGTGGGAACGAGTTCACAACAAAATTATTTGAATTTGATTTTTATAATAGAGTAAAATAGGCAGAATGCAACAGATTAAATTTGAATGGGATGAAAACAAAAATCAAAACAACATAAAAATAAGAGATATTGATTTTAATATTGTTAAAAATTTTGATTTTCAATCTGCTTTAATTATTGAAGATATTCGTTATGACTATGGCGAAAAAAGATATTCTGCAATAGGTTATATTACATCTTTTTTGTATGTTTTGATTTTTTCATATCGCAACAATGCAATAAGAGTGATTAGTTTGAGGCGAGCTAATAAAAAAGAGAGGATAAAATATTATGAAAAAAAATGAATTAGTGGATGATGAAAACCCGCAATGGAGTGATGAAATGTTTGAAAAGGCAACAAATGTTGAAAATAGCACACTGCCATCTGACATTAAACAGGCACTTTTGAATAATAGTGACAACAAAACATCTGTTAAAATTTCTCTATCAAATGTTGTATTGGATTTTTATAAAAAAATGGGTGACAGTTGGCAGGACAAAATAAATAACGATTTGTTGGTAAATGTTCGGTAGATTTGGACTCTTTCTTGCTGATACAAAAATATAAAATTAAATATTGCAAACATTAACACAACAACATAAAACAAAAATACAGGTTTGTTTTTTTAACTATTAATTTTTAACTATCAACTATTAACTATCAAATGCCATAGGTTGTTTTTTTAAAAAGGAATATTATCGTTATCGGTTATGTGGTTTTGTTGTCGTAGTTTTTCTTTTTCAATTTTTACATCACAATCGTTATCTTTTAATTCTTCAATCCAGTTTTTTTGTTCGTTCGTTAATGTT
The DNA here is from genome assembly GCA_003645455.1 of Gammaproteobacteria bacterium. Taxonomy (GTDB): domain Bacteria; phylum Pseudomonadota; class Gammaproteobacteria; order QNFE01; family QNFE01; genus QNFE01. The sequence continues at coordinate 36,235 of QNFE01000010.1, forward strand.
AAAATTTTGTTACTAAATAGCGACAAATAATTCAAGCTCGTAAGTTTTATGATTTCTGCTGGTAGTTTTGCGAGCTTGTTTTCGTCAATATGAAAATTTATCAATTGAGTTAAATTGCCAATTTCAGGTGGCAACTCTACAAGATTGTTTGTACAAACATTAAGATGTCTCATTTGAGTTAAATTACCAATTTCTGGTGGTAGTTCTGTTAGTTGGTTGCCAACAATATTTAGAAAAGTGTTGCTACCAACATCAAGTTTTGTCAATTTGATTAAATTACCAATTTCTGGTGGCAGTTCAGTGAGTTTGTTTTGATAAACCCAAAGCCCTGTCAATTGAGTAAGTTTAAAAAGTTCTAATGGCAATTTTGTTAGTTTGTTACTACCAACATCAAGTTCTGTCAATTGAGTAAGTTTAAAAAGTTCTAATGGCAATTCTGTGAGCTTATTCATATTAACACTAAGCTCTGTCAATTGAGTTAAATTACCAATTTCAGGGGGCAATTCTGTGAGATTGTTGTGAGAAACGTCAAGTTTTGTCAATTTGATTAAATTACCAATTTCTGGTGGCAATTCCATGAGTTTGTTGCCATAAAATAATAAACCGTTATTAATGCGAAGTATTGTCAATTTGGTTAAATTACCAATTTCAGGGGGCAATTCTGTGAGATTGTTTTCACTAACATCAAGTTCTGTCAATTGAGTGAGTTTGCCAATTTCTGCTGGTAGTTTTGTGAGTTTGTTGCTCTCAACATTAAGATCTGTCAATTGTAACAATTCATCTTTATTTCTCGGTAGTTTATCCTCTTTTATATCGTTCTCATCCGCCCACTCCCATAACCGCTCCATCCAACCATTATTTTTCTCTATCATAATTTTATCCAAAAAAAAGCAATTATAACAAAAACTTATTTTTAAATTCGTTGATTTTTTTTTATATGCTCTTTTGTTTTTTTGACATATTTCAAACATTTTATTTTTGATTTTTTAAATAACAGCATTGAATCAAGTTCATTGATTTGTTGCCATATTTGATGGGCTTGTTTTTTATCACAGAATTTAACATTCTCATGAGTTGAAATTGGAAATATTAATTTAATATCCATTTTCACAAAATTCGATAAAGCAAAATTGATTACATAATATTCTTCTATTTTTGGAATCGTTGGTGGTTGCTTATATGGTATTTTAACACCTATTTTTGCAGTTTCTTTCTTTAATTGCTTCAGACAAGAATAAAGTTTATTAATGTTTTTTTGCAACTGCTTTAAATCACTTTTGCATTCAGTCTTCAAAATTACAAATACATCTTTGTTTTCGTATTCTGTGATTGTTGTTGCTATCTTTCCTATATAACTTTCAATGTCTCCAATGGTATTATTTTCTAATGATTTTATAAGTTCCGTTATTGGGCTTGATAATTTTTCCATCAATGGTTTTATTGCTTCTGCTTTCTTTGTTTTTTTATCATAATATTTTTTTGCATAAAAACCTATTACAGGCACCACAAAAGATACAATTATAGCAATTATCTCAATTATGTGCTGTTTAATGCAAGTGATTATTTCAGTCATGGCTCGCTCCTTAAAGAATTATTTTAAAATTATTAGGCAAATTAACAATACATGAATTTTTAGTTTTTAAGTATTCCATCCAATTGTTTTGCTCTTGTGTTATTTTTAAAATATAATTACATTCATTTATGTTCGTTAAATCTATACATTGCAATTGTTTTAATTTTATAATATTTTTTGGTAATTTTTTAATTTTATTGTTGTTAAAGTGCAGTTGAAATAAACTCTCTGGAAAGCAAAATTTATCATCTAATTGCTCGATGTCATTATAGTTGATGTATAAAAATCTTAGGTTTTTTAGGTTTTTTATGCTATCTGGCAATGATGTCAAACGATTATTGTTTATCTCTAAATAATTTAATTTTGTTAAATTTCCGATTTCTTTAGGGATTGTTTCCAATCCAATTTTGTTAATTCTTAATATTTCTAAATTTGTTAGATTATCAATTTTGTTAGAAATTGTTTTGAGTTTGTTTGTTGATATGTTTAGCTCATAAAGTTTTGGTAAATTAAATAATTTATCTGGCAACTCCGTCAAATTATTATCATTTAAAATTAGTTGCTCTAAATTCGTAAGTTGCCCTATTTTTGATGAAATTTTACTTATCTTATTATCGGAAAAATCAAAAATTCGCAAATACTTCAAATCATATAAACTATCAGGTAGTGTTTTTATTTCATAATTGCGAAATATAGATAAAATGGTTAGTTTTGAAAGATTGCCAATATTTTCAGGTATGCTCTCTAAATCATTGTCATGCAAAAATAATACATCTAAATTTATTAGATTACATAGTTCGTCTGGAATTGCTTTGAGGTTATTGTTGCAAAAATGTAGCTCAGTAAGGTTTGTTAGTTTGCCAATTGCTGGTGAAATATAGTCTATATTTGTGCCGTATATTTTTAATTCAGTTTTTTTCAATAAATCTTCTTTGTTTCTTGGCAGCATATCTTCTGATATCTTATATTCATTAGCCCAATTGAAAATTTCATTAAGCCAGTTGTCGTTAGTTTTTGTGGTGTTGTTTTTCATTCTATGTCTCCTTTTTAAATCGTATTAAGTTAAATCTAATTTTTAAAATATATTAGTTTTTATTTATGTATAACTTATAATAGGTATGGTTTTTTATATTTCAAGTGTTGTGTTCTTGTGATTTTAAGGTTTGATTTGTGATGTTGCAACAAGTTGCAAAAGTGAGCCTTGCGTCCCACCTCCGATTGGTATTCGTCATAACGAGGCGGACTGATAAAAAAGAGGAACACGGAATAATAAACCGCCGTGGTTATCTCTTAATTATTATCCGTATACCAACAAGAGATTGCCACACTCGCAAGCTCGTTCGCAATGACGATGGTTCTTTTTTGCTCGTTATGGCTGGATTTTGTTTTTAAAAAAGCTCTATTACCATGTCATCTTGATTTACCATAACGCCTTCGTTGATGTGGATTTTTTTGACTTTGCCGTCTTCGTTCGTGCTGACGTTTGTCTCCATTTTCATCGCCTCTATGACAAACAATGTCTCGCCTTTTTTGATGCTGTCGCCTTCTTTGACTAAGACTGTTGATAGTTTGCCTTGTAGTGGTGAGCCGATCTGATTGTCTTCTGTGGCTTTTTTGTTGGTTTTTTTGGTGTTTTGGATTGATAAATCTTGAATTTCTAAACTTCTATTTAAACCATTTAAATCAAAATTAACTATTCGTATGCCAAATTCATCTGGTTGGCTATAATATTTTAATTTGACGATTAAAACCTTGCCTGTGCCGATTTTGACTCTAATTTCTTCGTTGATTTTCATCCCATAGAAAAATGCTTTGGTTGGAATATGGGTGACAGGACCATAATCTTTGACATGTTGATAATATTCCTTAAAAACCGCTGGATACATTTTGTATGATAAAAAATCTAAAAATGTTAAACCTTCGTCAAAATCTTGATGAAATTGTTTTAATTCTTTATCAAAATCAACAGGTTCTAAGTGATCGTTTGGTCGCTCTGTATAGGGTGTTTCATCTTTTAAAATAGCTTTGCTTATTTTAGATGGAAATCCGCCGACAGGTTGCCCGAGATCCCCTCGGAATAATTCAAGGACAGATTCAGGGTAGGATAGTGATCTTTTTTTGTCAAACATATCATCGGTTTTGAGGTTATTGGCAGTCATAAACATTGCCATATCTCCTACCACTTTTGATGATGGGGTGACCTTTACTATATCGCCAAATAATTTATTAACCTCGGCATAGTTTTGTTTAATTTTTTCAAATTTATGCTCTAATCCCAAAGAGATTGCTTGTGGGCGTAGGTTTGAATACTGTCCGCCTGGAATTTCATGATCATATACTTGGGCTGTGCCAGCTTTCAAGCCTGATTCAAATGGATAATAATACTCGCGCACATCTTCAAAATAATTGGAATATTGATTTAAAGATTCAATATCAAAATCTGGCCCACGAGGGTGATCTTGCAACATTGCAAGGGTTGAGTTTAAATTAGGTTGGGAGGTAAGCCCTGACATAGACGCCAGACTTGCATCAATTATATCAACATTTTGTTCCACGGCTTGCATCAAGGTTGCCGCCTGAATTGAGCTGGTATCATGAGTATGCAAATGAATAGGCAGTTTTGTGGTGTCTTTGATTGTGGCAATTAACTCGCCTGCTGCATAGGGTTTTAATAGTCCTGCCATATCTTTGATAGCGATGGTATGAGCGCCTGCATTTTCTAATTGTTTGGCGAGTGTCGTATAATATTTCATATTATATTTGTTGTCGGAACTTGTATTTAAAACATCGCCGGTATAACAAATTGTGCCCTCGGCTATACCGCCTGTATGTTTGCGAACATATTTTATTGATTTTTCCATACCTTTAATCCAGTTTAAAGAATCAAAAATTCTGAAAATATCAATGCCACTCTCATAAGATTTTTCAATAAAACTTGCAATTAAGTTATCAGGGTATGCTTTATATCCGACGGCATTTGAGCCACGGAACAACATTTGGAATAAAATATTAGGGATAAATTTTCGTAAAACTTTGAGTCTCGCCCATGGGCATTCGTGTAAAAAACGCATCGCCACATCAAAGGTTGCACCGCCCCACATCTCTAATGAAAAAATTTGGGAATGGTTTTTGGCATAACCTTCTGCAATAGGTAACATATCCTCGGTTCTAAGACGAGTGGCAAGCAGTGATTGATGAGCATCTCGCAAGGTAGTGTCGGTTATAAGAACTTTATCTTGTTGTTTGATCCAATCCACTAATCCATCAGCTCCTTTGTTGATTAAAATATCACGGCTACCTTTCGGGTATTTTGCTACCTTGTCATATTTTGGTGTGGTTGGAGCTCTGAATTTGCGTTTTTTGTCTGTGTTTTTGACATCTGGGTTACCGTTGATGGTAACATTCGCCAAATATCGCAGGGTTTTGGTGGCTCTGTCAAAACTTTTTTTGATAATAAATAATTCTGGATGGTTATCAATAAAATCAACGGTAACAAGCCCTGTTTGGAATTTGTCATGTTCTATGACATTTTGCAAAAAGCCGATATTGGTTTTTACTCCACGAATCCGAAACTCTCGTAATGCTCGGTCTAATCTTTGGGTTGCACCCTCCAAAGTTCTGCCCCAGCTTGATACTTTAACTAATAATGAATCAAAAACCGGCGAGACGATAGCACCATTATAAGCGGCGCCGACATCCAAGCGAATCCCAAAACCGCCGGTGCTACGATAGGCGATTATAGTGCCGTAGTCAGGCTGAAAGCCTTTTTTAGGGTCTTCTGTCGTAACGCGACATTGAATAGCATAACCGTTACAATGAATATCATCTTGTTTTTGGATGCCGATTTGCGGATCAGATAATTTATATCCGCTTGCGATATGAATCTGCGAGCGAACAATATCGATGCCGGTTACCTCTTCGGTGATGGTGTGTTCTACTTGAACTCGTGGATTGACCTCAATAAAGTATATGTTTTCATTTTGGTCTAATAAAAATTCTACGGTTCCTGCATTATTATAATTGACATGGTCGGCAATTTTTAGAGCATATTGATATAACTTGTCTTTGGTTTGTTGTTTTAAGTTGGAGGCAGGGGCGACCTCAACGACTTTTTGAAAACGTCTTTGCACCGAGCAATCTCTTTCATACAAATGCACCCGATTACCATGATTGTCTGCTAAGATTTGAATCTCAATATGACGAGGCGAGGTTATGAATTTTTCTAAAAATACGGTGTCATCACCAAAAGCCTTGCCCGCCTCACTTTTTGCCTCATTAAATGCACTTTTCAATTCGTCTTTTTTGTGAATAACTCGCATACCGCGACCACCGCCACCTGAGGCTGCTTTTATCATCAGAGGATAGCCAATTCTGGTAGCCTCATCAAGTGCAATTTTATAATCTGTTAAATCTTGTTTGCTGTTTTCTATGACAGGGACTCCTGCTGCCACGGCATTTTTTTTGGCAATAACTTTATCACCCAAAGCTGCCATAACTTGCGGGTCAGGACCGATAAAAATAATCCCCTCATCACGACAAGCAGTAGCAAAAGCTACATTTTCTGATAAAAATCCATATCCCGGATGCACCGCATCAATTTTATGCCGTTTGCAGACAGCTATTAACTCTTTAACATCGAGATAAGGTTTTAATGGGTCATCTTTTGAGCCGATTTGATAAGCCTCATCCGCTTTGAAACGGTGGGGCGAAAAACGATCTTCATAGGTATAGACCGAGACGGTTTTAATTATAAGTTCGGAGGCGGCACGCAAGATTCTAATAGCAATTTCACCGCGATTCGCAACTAACAATCTATTTATTTTTTTATTCATTTTTTATATACTCTTGAAATTTAATTTAAAATGAGTCATGTTTATCTAATAGGTTAGCAAATATGATTCGTCAATTTCTGTCGCTCCTTTTAAAAGAATAACAGATAAAAATTGTTTATTGTATCATAATTCTAATTTAATTGCTGTGAAATTTTATTTATTTTTTCAAAGAAACCATGATTAGTTCTAAAATTTTTGTAATTCAAATGAGTTGGTATTAAACTGGCAAAAATAAACATCTCTTTTTTGACAAGGGGGCATGCCCCCTTGTTGGTTCTTGTGGAAAATTGAAGCCACGGATCTAACTGCCGAGTTAATATTAAAGCCCAAATAAAAAGAATATAGTTTTTATCTGTAATTAACTTCAATTAGGAACAAGCACTAACCTACAAGAGAGAGCTATAAAACTCACTATAAAAAAGCTTGGAATATTTGGGGTATAGTTTTTTGGTTTTTTATAGAACCGGCATTATTGTGAAGTTTTACTTGTTACTTATAACGAGCCTTGGCGGATATATTATCCATGCTAATTTTAAATACACGGGTGACATCAGTTAGGCTTTGGATATATTTCAAACCCTTGTTAATATAATTTTTCGAATACTTAACCAACAAACCTTCTAATGATTGTTGTTTTTCATCGTCAAAAACTTCGCTTGCTTTACCAAAAATAATCACACTTTCATATTTAGTGCCAAACTTATCAGGCAATATTTGGGTTTTACCCACAACACAAAACGAGACTTGATTATTGTTTTTGATACAGTTGATTTTGAAACCATCAAGTGCACAATGAAAATAAATAAAATTATTCATAATGCAAAAACTCAAAGGAATACCATAGGCTTGATTATTCTTACAAACCAAAGATAAGACACCATATTCTGCCGACTCTAAAATAACCTCTGCCTCTTCAATAGATATTGCTCTTTTTTTGTTACGAATTGCTTGCATAATCTCTTATAACTTCGGTTATTCTAATGTGATAATTTTGATACCATTTTTTTATTCCTTGTTCTTGGGCGATTTTATGTTCGCTATTTTGTCGCCAATTTTCTATTGATTCTAAATCTTGCCAATATGAAACTGTAATTCCTATTTTTTCTCTAACAGATTCTATCCCTAAAAATCCTGGCATTTTTCTGGCAAGCTCTACCATTCTGTCTGCAGTTTTTTGATACCCATCATTATCTTTTTTGGTGCGAATTGATGTAAAAATAACAGCAAAATATGGTGGTTTTGGGGTTGTGGCAAATGACATATTAATCCTGCGGTGGTGCAGGGGCTAAGACCTCACGAGTGCCATTGTTTTGCGGAGCACTTACAACTCCTGCTCGCTCCAAAGCTTCAATAATATTAGCCGCCCTATTATAGCCTATATTAAGTCTTCTTTGTAAGTATGAAATTGAGCCTTTTTTCTCGGATGTTACGATTTTGACCGCCTCATCATATAGTTCGTCATCAGCCTCGGCATCCGCTGATCCTTGTTGGGCAGATTTAATCTCATCACTCATATCAATGTGTTGATAATCTTTGTTGTGCTGTTTTAAGTCTTCCACTACACTATTTACCTCGTGGTCGTCTACGAATGCTCCGTGAACTCGCTCAGGTAAAGATGTGCCAGGTGGTAGATATAACATATCACCGTGCCCTAATAATTGCTCGGCTCCTTGTTGATCCAAGATTGTGCGAGAATCTATTTTGGAGCTTACTTGAAAAGCGATTCTGGTGGGAATATTGGCTTTTATTAAACCTGTTACAACATCAACAGAAGGTCGCTGAGTGGCAAGAATCAGATGAATGCCAGCAGCTCGTGCTTTTTGGGCAATTCTTGCGATAAGCTCTTCTACTTTTTTACCTACCACCATCATAAGGTCGGCAAATTCATCAACGACAACGACAATATAAGGCAGAGGATCTAATTGAGGAGCTATATCTTCTGGATTTATTTTTTTGAAAAGATGGTCTCTTATGGGGTTGCCATCTTTGATAGAATCTTTGATAACTTTATTATAACCTGCAATATTTCGCACCTTTTGTTTTGCCATATATTTATATCTACGTTCCATCTCGGCAACACACCAGCGAAGAGCGTTAGCCGCCTCCTTCATATCAGTTACCACAGGAGTTAATAGATGTCCTATACCGTTATAAACACTTAATTCTAACATTTTAGGGTCAATCAATATCAGGCGAACTTCGGCAGGGGTGGATTTGTATAACAAACTTAATATCATTGCATTAACTGCCACAGATTTACCGGATCCTGTGGTGCCTGCCACCAAAAGATGGGGCATTTTACCAAGGTCCGCCGTCACAGGATTACCTGCTATATCCTTACCAAGGGCAATGGTAAGAGGTGACTTTGCCACATCAAAAGTTTGTGATTTTATAATTTCACTGAGATACACCAACTCTCGTGATTCGTTCGGAATCTCCAAACCTATGGTTGATTTTCCTGCTATAACCTCAACAACACGAACGCTCATCACCGCCATGGAACGTGCGATATCGCGGGCAAGATTGGAGACGGTGGTAACCTTTAAGCCGGGGGCTAATTTTAATTCAAAACGAGTAATAATTGGACCAGGATGCACAGCGACTACTGTGGCTGTAATGTTAAATTCTTTGAGTTTTATCTCCAAAAGATTTGACATAGCCTCTAAAGCTTCGGAGCTATAACTTTGTTTTTGTGGCTTGGGAACATCTAACAATGATAAGGCTGGTAAATATTTTTGCTCCTGCTCATCACTTACCAAAGATTCAATTTCAATTTGTTTTTGCTCATATACTTTTTTGGATTGCTTGACATCTATTAAATTAGGTTCAATTTTAACTTTTTCTTTTGGTGAGTATTTTTTATCATCATCATATGTATTTATATTCAATTGTGGTAGTGGTGGTTCTTCTTCTTTTTTAGAGATAACTTTGTCTACAATACTTCTGAAAGATGGTCTATCTCTTGGTGTTCGTATTGGTTGTTGATGAGAATCGTTATTTTTAAAAGAAAATTCTGGCAATTTAATTTTATTAAATGGATTATTTAATTCTGAATTATCTGGCATGATTCCCATCACCATTGCCCCGACATAATCAAAAATAGATAACCATTTTATATGACTTATAACAGTAATTAAAATCACTGTTGCAACTAATTGTAACAAGGTCAAGGCATAGATACCAAAGTATGCTAAGAGATAAAAATTTATAACTGATCCTATGAGTCCACCTGATCTGGTATCAGATGGCAACTGGTGCAAAGATGGAGCGAAATGAAGACCTAAAATAGAGCAAAAAATAATAGTTAATAATAAAATTGCAAAAAAATTAACACTATTTTCAACTGAAAAAACCTCGACACTGTTAAATTTATTTTTAATAATATTCCATAACAATAACCATAACAAAATAATTAAGATATAAGAGACGAATCCAAAAAAATATAAAAACCCATCGGAGATATAAGCCCCCATACTGCCAGTAAAATTAATAATTTCATTATTTTGTCCAAATCCTGTAAAGCCCATATCTTGCCTATCAAAACCTAAGATAGCAAACAACAGAAAAAAAGAAAAAAGCATCAAAAAAACACTTATAGTTTTCATAAAATACTTATCAGTTTTATTTGTAGGTGGTGAATTACGGGCATGATTATCTAAATTGTAGTTCATATTTAAATTTATTACAAAAATTTTCAATTATATGTTATTTTCAATAAAATATCTAAAAAACTGCTGTTATGAGACCTTTGCATAATTCAAGTGCTGTTTAGAATAATAAGAAAATAGTGCATATTTTATTAAAAAATGAGGAAGCTTGCAATCTATTGGACGAATTTTTTGGTAAAATAGGTGCATTTTATTGTTGTTATAAATTGTGGTTGAATTATG
>QNFE01000011.1 GCA_003645455.1 Gammaproteobacteria bacterium
GCGAATGTATATGCGTGAAATGGGAGTTGTTGATCTCTTAACTCGCGAAGGTGAGATAGAAATAGCCAAAAGAATTGAAGAGGGTTTAAGAATTACCACCGATGCCCTCTCATCCTACCCTGTGGCTGCAAAACTTGTGATAGATTTTTATCACAGGGTAACAAATCAAGAGGCAAAACTTACCAACCTTATCAAAAGTTTTGTTGATTTAGAAGCGCAAGAGTTTGAAAAAAAACAAGAGGCGATGATAGAGAAAAAATAGTAATCAATATGAGATTTAAAGGTCACACCTTGGAACAAGTTGGCAGGCAATTAGAGGTAACTCGCGAAAGAATTCGTCAAATTGAGGGTAAAGCTATCCGAAAACTTCGTCATCCAACTCGTGCCGGTAACCTTAAAATGTATGCGACAAGTTAATAATAGAGACCTTTGCATAATTCAAGCACTATTTTCTGTCCTCTCTAAACAGCAATTGAGTTATGCAAAGGTCTCTAATAGTATTTTTTGGCGATTAGGTTAAATAACATTTGTATTCATTTTATAGGTTTTAGTATGTCTAATTTTGGCTGGTATATTTTGGTTTGCATCTCATAGGCTCCGATTATGGTATGAAAAATATTTTGATGTGAGTGGGATTTTTTTTGCACTATTGATTTTATATTTTTTTTGTTTTTAAATTTGGTGGATAACCAGATCATAAATGGTATTTTGGTTTGGTAATCAGGGGCTATGGAGTAAGGGGTGCCGTGAAGATATAAACCATATTCCCCCAGAGATTCGCCATGATCTGAGGCATAGATTAACATTGATGGGATGTTATTTAAGTCTTTGAGTTTATTTATTGTTTTGTTGATAAAATAATCGGTATAAAAAATTGTATTATCATAGGCATTTATAAGCTCTTCATTACTGCATTTACTTAATTCTACTGATTTGCAAACCGGAATGTATTTTTCAAATTCTGGTGGATATTGAGTATTATAGGACGGTCCGTGAGAGCCTTTGGTATGCAAAACTACAAATATTTTTTGTTTTTTTGATGATAAAATTCTATTTTTTAAACCTGTTAATAATACTTCATCATAATCACAGCCTGATTGTTTTTGTTGCTTGCATTGTTTTTCTAAGGTGTTATTCCTCTGGTATGTCTGCACTTTTAATTCAGGTTCTCCCCAGTTTTTGGTTCGCCATATGGTATCTGCTCCTTGTCTTTGCAGATAACTTGGTAGGTTTTCATATAAAGTTGTAAGAGATGAATCGTTGTTGTGGGATAACATACAGGCAATTGATTTGGTAGTATAGGTAGAACAGGAGGTAGAATTTTTTAAAACTGTTATATTTGTTTTGGATAGTTTTGGATTAGTCTGTCTTTTATAACCATACAAAGAAAAATTATGTGCTCGTGCTGTCTCGCCGATAATCAAAACAACTAACATTTTTTCATCATCGGCAAATTTACCATCTGGCAATAAAGTCTGTTGTTTTGATTTTGATAGATAATTTGCTCCATTGGCAATTGAATTTACGATATATGACCATGGCATCATTTTACCACCGAGTATTTTTGAGTTTTTATCAAACCATAACCAAGTATTAGCAAATAAATATATCCACCCTAAACTTATGACGATTATAATCAAACCATAAAATGAGAGTTTTAATCTTTTGGTGTTTTGAATTTTTATTTTTAAAATTAGCAGAGACGGAATTATACCAAAAATTAAAATATAACTTAGAATTTTAAAATGAAAAAGATCTGTCGCCTCTGCCATGTCCGTATTAAAAACATTCCCCATCATCGTTTTGTCTAATATTATCTGGTAGGTATCAACAAAATATAAAGCAATGGAAGACAAAATCGCCGATATTATGCAAAAAGGTTTGATAAGATATGAGGATATATTAAATAAAATTATTAGTATTATGGAGGTAAACATAAACATCACAACCAACATGGTTAAAAATGTTTGCACTCCATTGATGGAAAAAATATCAAGATTATCAACAGCAAAAGAATATAACGGAATATGATATATCAACATATTCGCCAAAGTAATTATAATGACAAATTTTGCAGAGCTTATGTTCCATGTTAAATTAGTAAAATATTTTATGATTTTTTGCATTATTTTTTTATTTGTTGATAAAAATTATTTAAAATAAGATAACAAGATACCATTGTTCCCATAACCATTGCTGAATAAATTATCAACAAACCATCGTCCGTAGGGGTTATAAGATCTCTTAAATAAATGCTTAACAATAAAAGAATTATAGCAAAAAATAACTTACCGGAGGATTTATCATTTTCTAACCAGCCCCACCATTTTTTATAATGAAGAACAAGATAAGCACCACTTATGCCACCGACAAAGCCAAATACCGCACCCAATAAAATATCCAAAGGCCAGTGAGCTCCCACAGCAATCCTGGACGAGGATAAAAATACAGCTATTATAAAAGCGATTAAAATTGATATTTTATATTTTTTGCATATGTGTTTGTGTTGAGTAAGAGTTGGGGGGGGGGGGTAAAAATTATTGTTATGGCAGTTATGGCGGCAAAAATTGTAATCGCATGTCCTGATGGCAAACTGGTATCGGTTGTAATAGCATAACCTATAATATTAAATGAGTCATTATCCAAAACCGCAGCAGGGCGAGGGATAGCAAATAAAATTTTACCTGTAATTGACAAAATTGAGGCCAGAGGAATTGTCGCAACAATTGCAGCCCAAGCTTGGGTTCGCCATATAATTAAAAATGATAATAACAACAACAAAACTGCCCCATCGCCTAGATGAGTTAAATTAGCCCAAAAATCAATAGATAAAATTGCAAAAAAATCATTTAATTGCAAAAACCAACCCTCTTGCATTGCCACATAAGAATTCTCCCAACCATTAAAAGAAATAGCCACAAAAAAGAATAACAAAACAATTAAAATAGGAACGAACATCAAAACCAATAGTTGTTTTTTGCTCCAAATATGATTTTTATTTTCAACATTCATAATCTAACTATTAAAAACATATTTTTTATTGCCGATGAAGGCGGCGGTGGCAAATAGCATTATTGGAATAACGACACTTATCAATGGCATTATGCCATATAACAAACCCAAATTACTAATAAGATAGGATAACATTGAGTAGGAGATTCCTATAATTGAGCCTATGACTATCCTTATCCCGGCATTGGATGCTCTTTGCATTCCAAAGATAAAGGGTAGGGCTAAGGCTTGCATGATAAAAAGAGCAAGAGGGCTGAATATTTTTTGCCATAAGGCAAGTTGATAAGGTTCATATTTTAATTTATTTGTTTTAAGATAATTTATATAAGTTAATAATTTGCCAATTGATAGGCTATCGGCTTTTAATATTAAAACCTCAAAGATATTTGTTTTCAATAGATCGCTCATTTTTAATGTTTTTTTAAATTCTTTTTTAATTGCTTGTTGTTGATAGGTAAGAATTTTAACATCTTGTAAAACCCATTCATTTTTACTGATTTCATAGGCTGTTTTTGCCGTGTATTCGCGGCTTATTTGTTGGTTATTTTTCTCATAAATTTTAATATCCTTAATTGATTTATCAGGGTTTACCTTACCAATTTTTATTATTAAATTTTTATTTTTAAGCCATAAACCTTCTTTTATCTGAGTCAGTTGCCTGGGGTTTTTTATCTGCATAGCTTTTTGTTCGGATAGAGGAATTATAAACTCTCCCATGCTCAATAAAGCTGCCATCAATACTAATCCTACCGCAAAAACATTAAGGCTAATTTGAGCGATTGAATAACCTGATGCTCGCAGCACGGATAATTCATTATTAGAGGCAAGGGAGCCTAATGAGGTAAGGGTGCCGATTAAAACTGCCATAGGAGCGATATCTGCCATTCTTTTGGGGGTTGTGTAGAGGATAAACAGCAAAACATCAGCCCAACCATAATCTGGTTTTAGTTTATCAGATTCACTTATGAGTGTCATCAAAGCAAACAAAAAAGATAGAATTACCAGCACAAATAATATGTTGATAGATATTGTTTTGAATAAATAACGATTAACTATGTTCACTATTTTTTACCTGCCTCCACCTTGTTCTTTTTTGTGTTTATGGCTTTACCATATTGTTTTTTTATTAACATATAAACTACCAACAAAGCCAAAAGATGAGTCCACCACATTCCTATATATCCTGGAATTGTGCCGTCCATAATCCATCTTTTAGAAAAAATCAAAATATTTGAATATCCTATATAGGTTACCAATGCAACCATAAGTCTACCAAATTTGCCTGCTCGAGGGTTGCTATATGATAAAGGCACAGCAAGCGCTACGAGCAAAATTGTCGCAAGTGGCATTGAGATTCTCCATTGCAGCTCGCCGATATGTCGCGGATTAACTGATTTGAATAAATCCATAGTCGGGATAGATGCAAGAGTTGTTTTTTCTGTTGTTTTTTCTGTGCCAAATTTTGTGCCGTGTTCGGCAAATTCGGTAATAGTTATCCTATCATTTTGTTTGTTAATTATATTGCCATTTTTAAAAATAAAATAATTTTCATCATATTTTTTTATATTTTCAATTGTGGCAGTTTTAGCATTTTCAATTGTTGTTATATTTTTATTATCGTTAAATAAAAAAATATTTTCTTGATGAGTTTTGTCAGCACTTAGTTTCTGGGTAAACATAACTGCTTTATTGTTGTTTGCCATATTAAATTTACCAGATTCAATTTGATAAATTTGGGATTGGCGTTTCATTTTATTTTGCATTTCTAAGTCCACAGCAGCGGCGATAGGTGAGATATAGAGGGTAAATAAAAACATCACCGAGGCTATCACAGTAGCAAAAATAAGAGAGATTTTTAATGTTTGTAATGGAGTCCACCCACAAGCTGCCATAACTGCCATCTCTGAATCTTTATATAGTCTACCAAGCCCTATGATGACCCCAAGATATAAACCAAGCGGCAGTAAAGTCACACTAAACCTGACAATTTGAGCGATAAACATCGGCAATAATGCATCCAAAGGCAATAACCCCTCCATTATATCCTCTAAGATTAAAATTAAGATATTTGCGAGGAATATCATCAAAAGGATGAGGGTTGTGCCAAGCCACGCACCCATTATCTCTTTGAAAATATAGCGCTCTAAAATGTTTAGTTTTAATATTTTTATCATAATTGCCTATCCTCGCCAAAAAGCTGGGGTTAGCAAGATTAAAATTGTAAATATTTCTAATCTACCAAGCATCATGGACATTGTACTTATCCATTTCGCAAAATCAGTCAGTCCTCTGAAATTATTAGCAACCTCGCCGAGCCCTGGACCCAAATTATTAATAGTGGCAGCCACGGCGGCAAAAGAGCTTACTTGATCTAATCCTGTGGCTGAAAACATTAACATCAATAGGACAAAAACGGCAACATAGGTCGCAAAAAATCCCCAAACGGCATCCATAACTTTGTTACCAACAGCTCGTCCGCCTAATTTTACATAAATCTTTGCATTGGGATGAATTAGTCTTTGCAACTCGCGTCTGCCTTGTTTGATAAGAAGCAAAACTCGGATAACTTTTAAACCGCCACCAGTAGAACCCGCACAGCCGCCGACAAAACTTGCAAAGATTAAAAGAATCGGCAAAAATCCTGGCCAAATTGCATAGTTATGGGTTGTAAAACCTGCGGTTGTGCCAATCGATACTGCTTGAAAAATTGCCGCAGTCAAACTCTCGCTGGCATCAAATTTGCCATTAAAAAATAAATATAAAAAACAAATCAAAGCTACAATAAATAAAATTACAAAAAATGCTTTAAATTCACTGTCATTAAAATAAAGTTTAAAATTAAGTTTATGCCAGACGGTAAAATGCAAGGCAAAATTCATCCCAGATAATAACATAAAAAAAACAGCTATCATTTCTATTAATGAGCTATCATAAAAACCTATGCTTTGGTTGTGGGTTGAAAAACCGCCGATTGATATTGTTGAAAAACTATGAGAGATGGCATCAAAAACACTCATCCCCGCAAACCAATATGCAAGCGCACAAGTTATCGTTAGCAACATATAGATATACCACAAAGCTTTGGCAGTCTCGGTAATTCGGGGGGTAAGTTTATTATCTTTAATTGGCCCTGGGGTTTCAGCTTTATATAGTTGCATTCCACCAATTCCGAGCATCGGTAACACTGCCACCGCCAGCACGATAATTCCCATTCCACCGAGCCATTGCAGTTGTTGGCGATAGTATAAAATTGATTTGGGCAGAATATCTATATTAGAGATAATCGTAGCACCTGTTGTTGTAAGCCCTGAGGTGGACTCAAAAACAGCATCAACAAAAGACAAGCTAATCCAGTTATGAAAATAAAAAGGAATAGCACCAAAGAGGCTTAAGACGCTCCAAAATAGAACAACAATTAAAAACCCATCACGAATGCGAAGCTCACGATGATGAGATAAAAATGGTAGGTATAAAATCAATCCTGTAAAAAAAGTCAATAAAAAACTTTCAATAAAAACTATTGTCGGCTCGGCATACCAAAGAGCCACCGCGACAGGCACTAACATTGAAAAACTAAATAATGATAGAAGTAATCCTAATATTTTGATGATGAGTTTATATTGCATTTTTTATAAATTCGTTGAATAAGCAAGAGATTTTATATAGTTTTTCATAAATTGCCAATCTGGTTTGCCGTTTTTATCTATTGGCAATAAGATCGTTTCAGATTCTAATCTTTTTAATCTAACCTGTCTCCCGTAGTTGTATCTAATTGAAATTTGTTGCAATAGGGTAGCGACAAAAATATGGATATATTTATTGTCGTGTTTTAAAAATTTTAGATTCATTGTTAGTGTGTGCACATTATCATCACTATAGTATTTGTATCCGTGATAAAAAACATTTGACAGCATATCTATTGTAATTTTGTTTGAAAATATTTTTTTGTTATCTTTAAATGTTTCATGATCAATTAAAGCTGATATGCCATTATTTAGCGAAGATGAGGTTATAAGTGGCACTTGTCCTTTTGTTCTGGTATTTTTATTTAACCTCTCGCCCTTTTCTATTTTAAAAATTCCATCTTTGCCGCTTAAATTAAAATATTTGAATTCTTGATTTATGAGTTGTGTTTTATTTTTAATTTTTGATTCTATTTTGATTGTGTCGATTTTTTTTAATAAGAATAAATTACCAATATAATTGAATAAGAAATTTTTAAAATCTTGTTTTTTTGTTTTTAGATAGTTAATTTTTATATATCTCTCTGCTATCCATTCGTCTTTATGGCTTACTATGTGTTTTATGCTATGCCCTACATATTCATCTTTGTTTTTATAATTGGTTAAATATTTTTTACTAATTATGTCCCAGTTATTGTTGCTATCTGATCTTCCTAGGTGTTTTGTTTTAGTGAAACCGTCATCGTTCCAGATTGCAAAGTATGTTTTATAGTTATTTTGGTGTTTTTCATGGGCTTTTAAGACGATAATGCAGGTTGAAACCGCAACTTTTGAATTGTAAAATAATTCAGATGGCATCGAAAATACTGCATCTAATGTATGATTTTTTAATATTTTTTCTTTAAAACTTAATATCAATCCATTGTTTGCTATCAAGCAACTCGTTGGAATGATTGCCACCAAATAGCTCCCTTTTTGCAAAAAATTGGCATTGTTTAAAATAAATTGAAACTCTTCTGTGTCAGTTGATTTTACTTTATAAGGTGGATTTAAAAAACCAACATTAGGTTTGTATTTTTTTATTTGCTCTATTATTTTTTCATCAAAACAACTACCTTTTATTAAATTTGAGCGACCATCACCGTGAATATACATATTAGAGCAGGTCAGAGAAAAAATGCTATGTTGCAACTCAACCCCTATGATTTGTTGTGATTTAATCTCAAGTTCTTTTTGTTTGTCGCCTGCGGCATCTATTATCATTTTTTTCATCGCCGAGATTAAAAACCCACCAGTGCCGGTGCAAGTATCAAGCACTATGCTGTCTTTATTTATATTGGCAATTTCACAAAATAAATCTGTTATGTGTGGTGGAGTTAAAACTATTCCTAAGCCCTTATCATTATTGGCATATCTTAAAAATTCAATATAAAACTGCCCTAAAGTATCAAAATATTTATAGGTTTTGATGAAGTTATTTATTTTTTCATCCACCTCGACGATAACATCTCTTAGTTTATTTTCTTGTTTGGCTAGAATCGTATGAGTTTTGATAAAGTTATAACTTGTCACAATATCTTTTATATGTTCGTTTTGTCCTGCAATCAATTTATTTTTAATTGTGTTAATAAGATTTTCTGATAACTCCTGTGGACTTTGATATTTATAAGAATTATAAAAAGCCTTATCATGTAAAGCAATCAAAGTGCCACTTATCAACAAACTGCGGTCAGATTCTGGTACTTTTAAGGTATGCAAGTTATCATTTAGGGTTTTTGAGTATTTTAATAGTTGTTGAAAATCTTGGTTAAATTTTCTCTCATCCGTCTCATAACCATTTAAATAATCTGCTAGATTTAAAAAAATATCATCTTTAAAGATTGGGTGATATTTATCTGTGCCTTTTAATTGTAAAAAATGTGAGATTTTTAAATTATTTTTGCTCTGTCCACTTATGGCAATTGACAAAACATCATATTCTTTTGCCAAAAAAGATGAATAAAGCAAAACCCCATCAACGGCATAATCTTTATGTTTGTTTTGGTACTCTGATTTATGGAATTTTATATCTGCTTTGCATTCAACAACAATTATAAAATCTGGATTGTTTTTGTATTGAATAATAAATTCAGGATAACCTTTGCCGATGCCACTTTTTGATGAATTTTTTAGTAGTTTATCAATTTTTGGACTGGCTGATTTTTGTTTCTCTATGATGATATTTTTATAATCCTCATCATTGCGAACAAAGTCTCTTAAAATATTTTCTGTCAATCTCTCGTTTGCCATAATTTTTTATATAAATAGGACTCTAACTTGCAGTAGTTTTTCTAAGTTGTTGATCTGGTTTTTATCCATCAAAAATATTATTAAATGATCTTGGTCTTGTAATATCTCATCATCATCTGGCATTATCATTTTTGTATTTCTTATAATCGCAGCGATAGAAGTTTTATCTGGTAATTTTGTTTTTATATTTTTTATTTTTTGTTCGATGATTTTTGAGGTTAATTTATCACCATGAATTATCACTTCTAATATCTCCGCTTCGCCATTTTTTAAAGCATGGCAAGACACAACATCGATTCTGCGAATATGCTTCAACAAAGATCCGATGGTAATTTGTTGAGGTGAGAATGGAATATTTATCGTTGAGTTATCCATAAGCTTTAGATAGTGTTGATTACTTATCAAAGAGATAACTTTATTGCAGCCTATTTTTTTGGCAAGCATAGCAGATAAAATATTAGTCTCATCGCGGCTTGTCAGTGCAATAAATAAATCAGAACTATTAATATCTTCATCGTTTAACAGCTCATAGTCACTAGCATCTCCATTTAAAACGGTAGTTTTTGTTAATTTTTTAGCAAGATCTCTGGTGCGAGACATATTTTTTTCAATTATTTTGACTTGATAGTTTTTCTCCAAATCCAGACATAAAGTTTCACCAATATGGCCACCTCCTGCGATAATTATTGATTTTGGTTTTTTAGTATTTTGACACAAACGAGACAAAATAAATTCTAAATATAAATTTTTACAGATAAAAAATACCTCATCATCAACCCTAATGCTCGTCTCATTTTCAGGAATGATCTCTCTATTATGGCGATAAATTGCCAAAATATTTATTGGTTTATCATCTATGTATTGTCCTATTTCTTTAATTTTTTTGCCAACCAATGGACTTTTGCTATAAATCTTTACTTTCGCAAAATTAACCTCGCCCTTATTAAAGTTAATTATTTTGAGCGATCCTGGGTATTTAATTAGGTTTAAGATATAGTCCTTAACTAATTCTTCTGGGCTTATTAGGTTATCAATCGGTAGAGATTCTTGTCTGAATAATATTTTCTCGCCAAGATATGCTTTGGATCGCAGGCGAGCGATTTTTGTAGGAGTTTGAAACATCGTAAAGGCAACTTGACAGGCTATCATATTGGTTTCATCAGAGGAGGTTACAGCGAGAATAAGATCTGCATGTTCTGCTCCTGCCTGTCGTAAAACAGCAGGGTTTGAAGCAACCCCTATAACAGTGTTAATATCAAGCCTATTTTGAATTTTTTCAAGGGTTGCGGCATCTGTATCTACTAAGGTTATATCGTTATCTTCGCTTGATAGATAAAACGCCACCGATGATCCCACTTGTCCTGCACCGAGTATTATTATTTTTTTCATGACATTATGTGCTTTGCTCCTCTTTTTGATTGCTCTAAAAATTCTTTGGCATGCACCACCGCGGAATCTGTTTGTTTATCACCTGATAACATCCTTGTTATCTCTGTTATTCTGGCAGATTCATCTAATAGATTTATTTTTGTTGTAGTTAGTTCATTTTTGGTGTTTTTTGAAACTCGATAATGAGAATCGGCAAAAGATGCCACCTGTGGCAGATGGGTTACACACAACACCTGCACATTTTCGGATAATTTTTGTAAATATTTACCCACGGTATTTGCCACCTCACCACCGATTCCGCTATCCACCTCATCAAAAATCATCGTGGGGGTTGATTTTTTATTTGCCAACACCAAAGCTATGCTTAAAGATATTCTTGATAATTCACCGCCTGATGCCGTTTTTCTCAAATCAGTAGGTGGCATACCATAATTGGTGCTAACTTTAAATAATATTTTATCTATACCATAGGCTGTCGCTTTATCATCCGTTATTTTTTCAATCTCTATGATAAACCTACCACCTACCATCGATAATTGTTCCATAATTTTGCTAATCTTAGGGCATAGATTATCAATGGCTATGACTCTTTTTTGATGTAATTTTTCAGCCTGCAAAAAATAATTTTCTTTTAACTTATCTGTCTTTTCGGTAAGCTCCTCGATAAGTTGCAAGCTGTTATCAATTTGTTTCAATTGCTCTTTTTTTTGGGATAAAATATTTAAAATATCACCGCTATCACACTGATGATGTTTAGCGATAGCCTCAATTTCTCGCAGATGATTTTCAATATATATAAGCCTTTTGGGGTCTATTTCTAATCTATTATGATAATTTTTTATCTCGCGGACCGCCTCTTCAATTTCAATTATAAGATTGTCAAAATTAAAATCATCATCAAACGAGTTTTTATCAATTTGCCTGATTTGTTGAATGCTATTTGTGGCTTTATTTAAAACACTCAATATTGAATTTTCTTTATTATAAAAACTATCTAATAAATAATTTGAGTGGCTAATTAAATTATCGGCATTAGCAAGTTGCAGATATTCTTGCTCGATTGATTTTAACTCCTCTTTTTTAAGATTTAGTTTCTCAATTTCCCCTATATCTGTTTTTAATGCCAAGATTATATTGCTATTTTTATCTGATAAGTCTAATTGTTTGTGTAGTTCTTTTTTTGTATCTTGCCATAGATTATATGTCTCGTTGATAGATTTTATTAAATTTGGGGCATCTAAATGTGCATCTAAAATTCGCAGTTGTGAGATGGGATTTGACAATGAATGATGCTCATGTTGTCCGTGAATGTCTAAGATTAAACTGGCAAATTCTTTGAGTTTTTGCACTCTGGTAGGAATATCGTTGACATAAGAGCGAGATTTTTTGTCAGCAGATATAACTCTTCGTAAAATGCAATCTGTGCCATCGTCTAGATCATATTTTTTTAAAAAATCCATAACATCTTGATTTTCTGTGACATCAAACGAGGCACTAATGGTGGTTTTATCGCAACCGTGGCGAATAACCGTGACATCACCTCTGCCTCCTAATACCAAATTTAAAGCATCGATTAAAATTGACTTTCCTGCTCCGGTTTCACCTGTCATAGCACTCATTCCAGATAAAAAATTAACATTCAAATTGTCAATTATAGCAAAATTTTTAATTTGTAAGCTTTGCAACATAGATAAAAAATATTATAACAACCCCCATATTCTACTTTTTTTAATTTTTTTTATCCAATTTTAAGTATACAGAGACCTTTGCATAAATCAAACATTTCATTTATGTAACAAGTCCTGTCATGTAGTTTGAATAGATTGCCGTGTTTTTAAGAAAAAAGGGGCTGGCATTGAATAAAAACAAAAAATATAATTGTTGCACAACCTAATACAACAAACTATTTTTGTGAGACCTTTGCATAATTCAAGCACGTTTTAATAACAACAATAAAATGCACCTATTCTATTAAAAAATTCGTCAAATAGCAGGTTATGGTTAAAATTTTAAAAGTATTGTCCGAAAGTATTGCATAAGGTAAGGTCTGATTAACTGCTAACAAGGGGACATGTCCCCTTGTTATAACTGCATTTGTTGTTTGTTCTTGGCAGTTAATCAGAGTCTCCTTATAAAATAATTAAGGAATTTAACCGGAGATATTCTAATAACAAATCAAAAAACTTAATGGATAAAATACTCAATGATACTATCTAACAACATCGCTCCTTTTTTTGTTGTTGTGTAGTTTTTATCTTGGTTTATTTTTAAGTAATTTTTATTTATTAAATCTTTTACCGTTTTTTCTATTGTGGTAAATTCTATAAAAGTTCGCTCGTTAAATAACTTTTGGTTAAAACCTGTGTTTAAGCGCAAAACATTCATCATAAATTCCACTATAATATCTTGTTGTTTTAGAAGCGCTGTTGTTTTGGTAGCGATAGGATTATTTTGATATTTTTTGATGTTTGTCTGATTCATTGTGCGATATATTTTTTTGTCATAACTTGTAATTTTGCCACCTGCTCCTGCTCCTATGCCGATAAAATCACCATAATTCCAATAGTTTAAATTGTGAATACTTTGGTAATGGTCTTTGCAATAGGCAGATATTTCATATTGCTTCATGTTTTTTTTATTTAAAAAATTAAATCCTGCGTCCATAGTTTTTATAATTTTACTTTCATTTGGTAGGTTTTGCGGTTTGTTTTTATAAAAATAGGTCCGAGGTTCAATGCTTAACTGATACCAGCTCACATGAGTAATCGGCAAATCTATGGCTTGTTTTAAATCATCAAGTGCTTGATTTATGTTTTGTGATGGTAATCCATAAATTAAATCCAAATTTATATCGTCGAAACCCATATTATGGCTATCCTTGATAGTTTTTATAATATCACTGCTGTCGCAAGCTCGATTTATTTTTTTTAAGATTTTATCGTCAAAGCTTTGGGCTCCGATAGATAAGCGATTTATTTGGGCTTGTTGATAAAACTCTAAATCTCTTTTTGTAATTGTAGCAGGATTTATCTCAATTGTTATTGAGGGATTTTTGGTTGTAACAATTCTGTTTTTTATTGTTGATAATAATTCATGTATTTGTATGCCTGATAGGATTGACGGTGTGCCACCACCTATATATATGCTGTGGATAGGGCGACTTTTGGTAATTTTTAACTGCTGTTTTAAATCTATTAAAAGTGCATTTAAATAGTCTTTGAAATTTATTTTTGCAGGATTGATGGCAATTGAATTAAAATCACAATAATGGCATTTTTGCAAACACCAAGGCAGATGAATATAAAGGCTCAGTGGAATTTTATTTTTCAAAGTGCCATTAAGACATTTTCATTGTCACTTAGTTCTTGATATATGTGGTCCAATTGTTGTTTTGATTTGGCTTTAATCTTAAAGGATAACGAGCAATATTTATCTTGTTTTGAATAGTTTGTTGTGATGTTTGAGCTTTGTAATTCAGGGGCATATATTTTTATCAGGTTGGTAGTTTTGATAACATAATTAGAGCAGTTAAAACCTATGGCTTTGATGGTAAAATCGCAGGGGAATTTTAACAAGGTTTCTTTTTTATTCATTTTAAGGCATTAAAAAGATTCATAACTTTATACCACATCATAGGTTTTTTGTGATCTTTTATGTTTCCTATGGATCTTTTATTTATCAAGCCTACATATCTTATCTCTTTCGTGGAGCTGGTAAGCCATAACTCATCGGCCAAAAACAACTCGTTAAAACGAATATTTTTTTCAATTATTTTTATATTATTTTTCAATGTTATGTCAATTATTATCTCTCTTGTGATTCCAGGTAGAATTGTGCTTGATAATGGGGGAGTATAAATAACATTATTTTTGATTAAAAATAAATTGGATGCCCCACCCTCTTGGGCAAACCCTCGACGGATAAAAATTGCCTCATCTGTTTGCAAATTATGCGCTTGTTGTTTTTGCATAATATTGGCCAATAAATTTATTGTTTTTAGGTTACAAATTTTACCACGATTATCGTCTGTGGTAATAACATCAATAGGATCAATTTTATCAAGGGATTGGTTTTTAAAGTCAAAAATGTTGATAAATATTGTAGGATTCATATTTTTGGAATACACATGGGATCTGGTTTTATCTGCACCACGAGTAATTTGGAGATAAATCGCAACTGTTTGTTTTTTGTTATTGTGCAATAATTTTTTAATAATATTGCTTATCTGTTCTTTATTATAAGGATTTTTTATGTCCACTCCTTTTAGAGAATTTTTTAATCTTTTAAAGTGCTTATCAAAAAAAAATATTTTGTTGTTGTAAACAGGAATAACCTCATATACCCCATCACCGAATAAAAAACCGCGATCCATAACACAGACAGATGCATCTGCCACTGGTAAAAATTTACCATTTAAAAAAACATTTGTCATTTTGTTACTCCTCAAAATATTGATATGCTTTATCAATCATTCTTGAAAAAAATCCACTTTGTGGGATGTCTTGTTTAGCAACAAGAGGATACCGAGCGATTATTTTTCCTCCAAGATTTATAACTAAAGTCCCTACCTTTTGATATTTTTTAATAGGTGCAATTATTGATTTTGGAATTTTAATTTGTGCTTTTAAAGATTTTATATCCTTTTTTTTGATGTTTACATTAACAGTATTGGAGACTGTGAGCTGCAATGTATCGATTTCGCCTTCATAAACCTTAATGTTGCTTATATTTTGGCTTGCTTTAAACACTGCATAAGACATGTAATTATAAAAACCATAGTCTAATAATTTTTTGGATTGACGAGTTCTCTCTAAATCTGATTTTGTTCCCATTACAACACTTATCAGACGCATATTATTTTTCAAAGCTGATGCTACAAGACAAAAACCTGCATCTTTTGTGTGTCCTGTTTTGATGCCATCTACCTTATCATCTTGCCACAATAAACCATTACGGTTATATTGACGAATATTGTTATAAGTGAACTCTTTGACTTTATACATTTTGTAGTATTGAGGAAAATCTCTAATCAAAGCTTTTGATAATTTTAAGGTGTCGGCAACTGTTGTTTTATGATTTTTATGAGGCATTCCTGTGGCATTTTGATAATGAGTGTTTGTCATTTTTAAGTGTTGGGCTAGTTTGTTCATATAATCAACAAATTTCTGTTCTGTTCCTGATATGTGTTCGGCTAAGGCGACCGCCGCATCATTGCCAGATTGAACAACCAATCCCTTTAATAGAGTCTCTAATTTTTCACTTTTACCAACATTTAAAAACATCTTAGATCCTGTCATGCCCCAAGATTTTTTACTTATTTTTACTTTGTCATTTATGGTTATAATTTTATTATAAATAGATGAATATATAGCATAAGAGGTCATTATTTTAGTGATGCTGGCAGGATCAATTTTTTGATTTATATTCTTAGATAAGATTATATTGCCAGTTGTATAATCCATAAGTGCATAACTATTAGATTTTAACTCAGGTGCAAAACTATCAGGAGGAGGAGCCACGGAATAGGATAATTTTGCAACAAATAACAAACATAAAAAAATTAAACTTCTCATAAATAACCTCTATTTTAAATCCAATTGTAATATATAAATTCCAGTTTTGATATACTCGCAAATCTCAATGAAAGAGTTCTCATCCGACTCATTATCATCCGCATCATTTAACCTACAGACATGTAATACATCTTTTAAAAATTCATCAGATTGCGATGATAGTTTTTTTTTATTTGTGGCTACCGTCAAACCGATACCATACATAAAACCATCACACCAAAAACTCAAATTTTTAATCCTATCTCTTAGGTTAGAATTATCATCTGGCAAAAATAATTGATAAGAATAATCTTGTTGCCCTAAACTATAAACAGAAAAAATATGTAATTTTGCCAATGACTGGAGATATTTTTTTTCAATTTTGTCAATTTTTATACCATTTGACATAATCTCTTCAATCCACGAGACAAATTTTAAATCACTGTCACCTAAAATCAGGGCAGTTAAAATCCCATGAGCTTCACTCAACTCAAACTTATATTTGTCACATCCAAAATCATCAACACTATATACCGGGATATTCATCGCACAAATTATAACAAATATAAAAATTAAAAATTAAAAAACTTGTAATATGCAACTTTTGCTTTTTATTGTTTTTTATCAGAATTATTGCATAATGCTTCTAATTTTTTAAGTTTCTCTTTTATTTTTATTTCTAATCCTCGATTAACCGGGTTATAAAATTTTACAGGAGATAATCCATCTGGCAAATAAGTCTGTCCTGTGCTATAAGCATTCACCTCATCATGATCGTATCTGTATTTTTTACCATAACCAAGATCACCCATAAGTTTTGTGGGAGCATTACGAAGATGCAAAGGCACAGGTAAATCAGCACTATTTTTAACAAAATTACAGGCTTTTTTATATGCCATATAAACAGCATTGCTTTTGGCAGCACAGGATATATATATTATCGCCGCAGCAATAGCAAGTTCACCTTCGGGACTGCCGAGTATTTTATAGACCCTGTGGGCATTTAATGCCAGATGTAAAGCTCTGGGGTCGGCATTGCCTATGTCTTCTGTTGCCATCCTTATGACACGACGAATAATATATAAAGGATCACAACCACCGTCTATCATTCGGATTAACCAATATAAAGCAGCATCAGGGTCGGATCCACGCACAGATTTATGGAGGGCGGATATTTGTTCATAAAAAATATCAGAGCCCTTGTCAAAATTTTTTAAACTATGCTGTTGCAGGTGTTGCAAAGTTTTCAGGTCTATGGCTTGATTGTTTTCAATTAAATCAGATGATATCTCCAATAAATTCAGAGCGACACGGCCATCACCATTTGATGATTGGATTAAAAAATCAAGAGCAGCAGAGTCAATTGTTATTTTTTTATCCAACAAACCACGAGGAGCTTTTAAAGCTTGCACGATTATTTTTTTAATATCATCTTGTTTTAATGCTTTTAAAACATAGATGCGAACTCTTGATAACAGTGCGTTATTTAGTTCAAAAGATGGATTTTCGGTCGTAGCTCCGATCAGATAAAATAATCCTGATTCAACATAGGGCAAAAAAGCATCTTGTTGCGATTTGTTAAAACGATGAATCTCATCAATAAAAAGAATTGTTTTTAAGTTTTTTTGAAGATTTATCTGGGCTTGTTTGACAGATTCTCTGATATCTTTTACCCCGGATAAAACTGCCGATAGGTTGATAAATTTTGCCTGTGTTTTTTGTCCTATCAGACGAGCGATTGTAGTTTTGCCACATCCTGGCGGACCCCAAAATAACATCGAGTGCAAAGCCCCTTGTCGGATTGCATTATAAAGAGGTTTATCCGCTCCCAACAAATGAGATTGTCCGATAAATTCATCCAATGATTGCGGTCTCATTCTATCGGCAAGCGGAGAAAAATTATTCATTATTTTTTGCATCAAAGCATCTAAATCAAATATATTTTTGTTTTTTTGTGGTAACTTTTACTAAGTATTTGCGGGCTTCGGCATGTTGGAGGTTTTTTTGTAAATACTGATAAACCTGATTTGAGTTTAATTGATTTATTTTATTGAATGCTGTGTTTCTGCTTTTAGAAAATGACCGTAACACATTACCTGCACCAGTATTATAAGCGGCTATTACGCAGTATTCTTGGGATTTTTTATTTTTTATTTTTGCAAGATAACGATCATACAAAATTGACAGATATGCCGTCCCCATCTCAATATTATTGTCGGCATTTAATAGATAATTTTTGCTGGGAATGCCATCTTTTTTATACAACAGGCGATAAGCATCAACACCTGCGGTTTTTGGCACAATCTGCATCAGTCCATAAGCTGGAATATGACTCATAGCATAGGGATTAAAACTACTTTCGGTTTCAATTATAGCATATATTATTGCCTGATCTACATTAAATCTTTTGGATTGTTTTATAACCTGATTATAGTATTTTTGTTGTTGATTTTTTTGTTGATTTTTTACCATTTTGAAAGTCACAAAATAGATTTTTTTATTTTTTACAGTTGCAGTTTGATAGTTATTTTGTAATAAATAATCTGCATAATTGCCCGCACGCCAACCCCAACGAATCGGTTTTTGGTCCATATCAAGAACAAGGTTATATAAAAAAGGTTGTTTGCCGATTATTATTTGTTTATCGCTTAGAATATCAACCTCGTGAGGGTCATCAGGAGCAAGCAGAGTATTTATAATGGCTTTTTTTAGAGTTTCTAACGGTTTTTGTGTTTTGATGCTTTGAACTTTTATAATGCCTGTATCAAAATTTACAATGGCGCGAGTTTGATATTTATCAGTATATTTTACATATTCACGAGGCTTGGGGGCTTTTTTATCGCCCCATTTTTCAGAGGCTTTTTTGAATATATTGCTTATTTTTTCGTGGAATAATTTGTCTAATTCGCTAATTCCTGTTTTGGGCAATTTTTTACTAATATTCTTAGGAATCTTACCATGTCTTATATCATCAGCAGTATCTATGGTGTCGTTTATATCACTAATACTGCAAGCGCTCATAACAGATAAGGATAAAAATGATAAAAAATTACGCCGATTAAGCATGGCAGTTATCAGAGCTTTTTAAGCGGAGCTAAAACCATTATCATCTGCCTGCCCTCTAATTTTGGCATGGCCTCAACCTGAGTTATGTCTTTTAAATCCTCTTCAATTCTTGTTAACATATTCATTCCTAACTCACGATGATCCATCTCGCGCCCTCTAAAGCGAATCGTAATTTTTGTTTTGTCGCCATTTTCAATAAACTTTTTAGCATTGCGAAGTTTAATATTATAATCTCCTATATCAGTTACTGGACGAAATTTAATCTCTTTGATTGTGGTTTTTTTTTGTTTTTTACGAGAACCTGCAACTTTCTTTTTTTTGTCAAATACATACTTGCCATAGTCTAAAATTCGGCATACAGGTGGGTTAGCATTTGGCACAATTTCAACTAAATCAAGGTTTGCATCAGATGCATGCTTGCGTGCATCAATTATAGACATAACTCCCTGTTGGTTGCCGTCTTTGTCAATCAACCTTACCTCTTTGGCAAATATTTTTTCATTGACTCTAGTTCTTTTAATGGTTGCGATATTTATACCTCCTTGGTATTTTAATTTAAATCAAAACTTTTGCATAAATCAAACATAACTAAACAATACTTGATTTATCCAAAAATTTTAAAATCTTTAACTGATGAAAATTCTTTATTTTCACCTGATAAACTGCGAGCTGTAATTGTGCCTGATTCCATCTCTTTGTCCCCGATTATCATCATAAATGGGGTTTTATTATTGCAAGCTTTGCGAATTTTATAACTTATTTTTTCATTTGAAAAATCACTCTTAGCACGGATATTTAACTTTTTTAATTCTTGCAATATCTCGCTTGCATAATCTTGTTGTTGCTCACTTATGTTAGCAATTATAACCTGCACGGGAGCTAACCAAAAGGGTAGTTTGCCAGCATAGTGTTCAATTAAAATGCCGATAAATCGCTCAATTGATCCCAAAATTGCCCGATGTAACATAACCGGTGTTTTTTTGTCACCATTTTTATCAATATAGGTAGCATCTAATCTGCCGGGCATTGAAAAATCAACCTGCATAGTGCCACATTGCCACACCCGATCCAAACAATCTTTTAAAGAAAATTCAATTTTAGGGCCATAAAAAGCTCCCTCTCCTGGTTTTATTTCATATTTTATCTGTTTTTTTTGTAGGGCATCTTCTAAGGCTTTCTCTGCTTCATCCCAGATTTTATCGTCCCCTACTCTCTTTGCAGGACGAGTTGATAATGCCACCTCAATCTCATTAAAACCAAAGTGTCTATATACCTCATACACCAAATCAATAAAAGCTAAAACCTCAGATGATATTTGCTCTTTGCTACAAAAAATATGGGCATCATCTTGAATAAAATTCCGCAATCTCATAAGTCCGTGTAAAGTGCCAGAGGGTTCATTACGATGACACGAGCCGAACTCTGCCATTCTAAGTGGCAAGTCTTTATAAGAGGTCAGAGTTGTATTATAAATTTGAATATGACAAGGGCAATTCATAGGTTTGATGGCATACTCTCTATTCTCAACCGAGGTGGTAAACATCTGCTCTTTGAATTTATCCCAATGTCCTGATCTCTCCCACAGGCTCCGATCAACCATTTCAGGAGTTCGCACCTCGGTATAATTTTTTTCATTGAGAATTTTGCGAATATAATCAACAATAATGTTATAAATTATCCAGCCATCATTATGCCAAAACACCATGCCTGGGGATTCAGGTTGCAGATGAAAAAGATTTAACGCGGTGGCTAATTTGCGATGATCTCGTTTTTTTGCTTCATCTAACTTATTTAAATGTTGTTTAAGTTGTTTTTTGTGAGAGAATGCCACCCCATATATTCTTTGCAACATTTCATTATTGCTATCTCCTCGCCAATAAGAACCTGCTATTTTGGTAAGTTTAAAATGCCCTAAAAAACCTGTTGATGGCACATGAGGACCGCGACATAAATCTGTGAAATCATCTTGGGTATATAGGGATATAGGCTGGTTTTTATCAAGATCTGCTATTATTTTAGTTTTGTAGGTTTCATTGATACCATTAAAATAATCAATAACATCTGTGAGGTTCATTTCTGTGCGAATAAGAGGAATATCTTTTTTGACAAGTTCCTGCATTTTGTTTTCAATCTTGGTTAAATCTTCTGGCGTAAATGGTTCAGAGGTTGCAAAGTCATAATAAAACCCATAATCAATCACAGGACCTATGGTAACCTGCACCTTAGGATATAGTTGTTTGACGGCATGGGCTAAAAGATGGGCTGTGGAGTGGCGAATAATTTGCACCCCCTCATCTGTCTGGGAGGTTATTATTGATAATTTAATATTGTTTTTGATAATATGTGAAGTATCATACAAAACCCCATCAATACAGCCTGCCACAGCAACCTTAAACAAACCGCTACCGATTGCCAAAGCAACATCTGCTATACTTACATCTTTATCAAAATTTTTAATACTACCATCTGGTAGTGTAATATCTGGCATAATCCTCACAAAAAAATAATGGTAGTCGCAAGTGGATTCGAACCACCGACCCCCACCATGTCAAGGTGGTGCTCTAACCAACTGAGCTATGCGACTACAATAAAAAACAAGTATTATAGTTTATTTTTAAAAAAAATCAAATTTAATCCGCAAAACAAACGATTAATCATCGTATTTAAGTCATTATCGCACAATACACCGTAGGGGCGAACCTATGTGTTCGCCATAGTTTTGTGATTATGGCAAACACATAGGTAAAGCCACTACATATCTTATTTTTTGGCTAACACATTGATGCGACGAAATGTTTCAAAACAAGTTCCTTCTGGCTGGCTTGTTTCTTCAATCATCTGCTTTATTACAGTATCCCTAAATTCCTTTTTATCTTTCTCTTTAATGTGCATCAAAAATGGAACAATACTTGGCTGATCTATCCATTTAATCATTGTCTCTTTATCTGGAAAATTTCTGTCTGCGTTCTCTCCCCAGACTTTAATTTCTGAAAAAAGAGATTGTCCCATTAATAATTTATATTCATTTATTTTTGGCATATACCAAGGCCAAATAAAATCTTTAAAATATTTTTTATATCTTGGGTATTTTATTATCCGCTTAATTGCTTTTAAAAAATTAGAACAGTTCTCATTAGCTGCAAAATTGAACCTAACAATCCCATTATTCTTTAATGCCATATAAATATTTGCAAGCAATTGTTTGTGATTTTTTATCCAGTGAAGAGCTGCATTTGAAACAACGATATCAAATTTATCTAAATAACGAATTGTATTTATATCAAGAAGTTTAAAATCTATATTGTCTAATTTGTATGTTTTTTTTGCTGTGTTAATCATACCTTTGGAGGCATCAATTCCTACAACATATCCGTTTGGCACATGTTTGGATAAAAGGGCGGTTATAGTGCCATCACCACAACCTAAGTCAAGAATATGCTCCGTGCCGTCTAACTTTAATTCTGAAATTAATTTAGAACCCCATTCTTTCTGGTGATTTGAGGCTTCTCTGTATTTTTCTCCATCAAAGTCAAAGGTTGTCATTAGTTTGTTCTACAATTTTTAAGCATAATAATCACATAAAATATTTGGTGGAGAGAGAGGGATTCGAACCCTCGATACCCTAAGGTATACACACTTTCCAGGCGTGCGCCTTCGACCACTCGGCCATCTCTCCGGTATTTAATTGATAATTGACAATGGATAATAGATAATTTTTTTCATGCTTTTATTTGGCATTATTTTGTTTGGATGTTTTTATTATTGATGTCAATAGTTTTAATAATTCTGTGATATCTATTATAATTGAATCATATGATTTATCATCAAAATAATCTGATTTGTGTAATAATTTTAACCAATATTCTGTCTCTTTTGCCTCTTTTAATGCTATTGATAATTTATGAATAAAGTCTGCTTTACTTTCTGCTTGCTGAGATTCGCAAATCAATGCACCGATTGCTGTGCCACTTCTCAATAATTGTTTTGATAAAACATATTCATTTTTTGATTGCAAAAATTTATAAAGCTTTACTATTCTTAGTGCAAAAGTAAAAGATTTGTCTTCCACAGGATTTTGTTTTATATTATCAATTGTCAATTTTCAACTTTCAATTAAAGAAGGTGGTGCCCAGGGCCGGAATCGAACCGGCACGGATTATACATCCGAGGGATTTTAAGTCCCTTGCGTCTACCAATTTCGCCACCTGGGCTTTCTTGTTAATTGAAAATGGTTAATTGATAATGGAGAATTTAAGGTTATTTTCAATTTTCAATTTTCAATTAAAGAGTGGAGGCTGAGGTCGGAATCGAACCGGCGTCCACGGCTTTGCAGGCCGCTGCATAACCACTCTGCTACTCAGCCATTTTTATTTTATTGCAAAATAAAAAAACCTCACACGGACGAGGTTTTTAGAGTTTGGAGCGGGAAACGAGGCTCGAACTCGCGACCCCAACCTTGGCAAGGTTGTGCTCTACCACTGAGCTACTCCCGCTTAATTAAAACTTAATTAGAATTGCTGTATTATATTTATTTCTACACAAAAGTCAAGTTTTTTGTTATGTTGTTTTTTTTTTGCTATAATTTGAAAATTTTATGCAACAGTCAATTTACAACAATGAAGAGATCAAAATCATCTGCTAAGTGGTTAGATAGGCACTTTAATGATGAGTATGTCAAAAAAGCAAGGCAATTGGGGCTAAGGTCGCGTGCTGTTTTTAAGTTGATGGAAATTGACGAGAAATATAATCTTTTTTCTGCCAATCAGAGGGTTGTTGACCTGGGATCTGCCCCTGGTGGATGGAGCGAATATGTTGTTAAAAAAATAGGCAAGAGTGGGGTAATTGTTGCCACAGATATTTTGCCGATGGATAAAATATTAGGGGTTAAATTTGTCCAAGGAGATTTTTCTTGTAATGAGACACTTGACAAACTTACCAATTTAATAGATAATAGCAGGTTTGATGTTGTGTTGTCTGATATGGCACCAAATATGAGCGGAGTAAAAGCCATTGACCAACCTAAGAGTGAATTTCTTAATGAATTGGCATTAGATTTCGCCATCAAAACCTTAAAAAAAGATGGTAATTTTATCTGTAAAACCTTTGCAGGTGCAGGTTTTGAAAGCTTTTATCGCACTTTAAAAAATGAGTTTATAAGTGTTCGCACTTTTAAACCAAAATCGTCTCGCAGCCACAGTGCTGAGAGTTTTATCTTGGCATTTAACAAAAAAATATGAAAAACTTTTTATTATGGTTAGTTATTATCGCAGTGCTTATGTTCGTTTTTGAAAAATTTGACACCGCAGGAGGTGGTAGCACAGACATAAGTTATAGTGAATTTATCAAAAAAGCCAAAAATGGCGAGATTGCTACGGTCATTATTGATGGCAAAAACATCCAGGGGCAATATCGCAATGAATTATCTTTTGCCACCGTAAGCCCTGAAACGGACAACAAAGCGATGATAGGTGATTTATTGGATTCAGGCGTTAATATTCACGGCGAATCTGCTCAAAATAACAATATTTTATTAGGATTTTTAGCCAACTGGTTTCCTTTGTTAATGCTGGCGGGGATTTGGTTTTTCTTTATGCGCCAGATGGGTGGTGGTTTAGGCGGTGCAGGAGGTCGTGGCAACCCATTATCTTTTGGCAAAAGCAAAGCTAAGATGTTAAGCGAAGACCAAATTAAAATCACTTTTGATGATGTTGCAGGTATTGACGAGGCAAAAGAAGAGGTGGGAGAATTAGTAGATTTTTTAAAAGATCCTGGTAAGTATCAAAAACTCGGTGGTATAATTCCACGTGGAGTTTTGATGGTAGGGTCTCCTGGTACTGGCAAAACTCTGATAGCAAAAGCCATCGCAGGTGAGGCTAAAGTGCCGTTTTTTACTATATCTGGGTCTGATTTTGTTGAAATGTTCGTAGGTGTCGGTGCCTCTCGGGTTCGCGATATGTTTGAGCAGGCAAAAAAACATGCACCTTGTATTATTTTTATTGATGAGATTGATGCAGTCGGTGGCAAACGAGGTGGTGGTATGGGTGGCGGACATGATGAACGCGAACAAA
This sequence comes from Gammaproteobacteria bacterium, assembly GCA_003645455.1. Lineage (GTDB taxonomy): Bacteria > Pseudomonadota > Gammaproteobacteria > QNFE01 > QNFE01 > QNFE01. Next base: position 25,060 of record QNFE01000011.1, read on the forward strand.
CTCTAAACCAACTTTTGGTAGAGATGGATGGCTTTGAGGGCAATGAGGGAGTTATTGTGTTAGCTGCCACCAACCGCCCTGAAATTTTGGATAATGCCCTATTGCGCCCTGGTAGATTTGATCGACAAGTAGTTATCTCTTTGCCTGATATCAGAGGGCGAGAAAAAATATTAAAAGTTCACGTTAGAAAATTACCTAACCTTGCCAAAATAGATCTGGCAAAAATTGCCCGTGGAACTCCTGGTTTTTCCGGAGCTGATTTAGCAAATCTTGTTAATGAAGCCGCTTTATTTGCTGCCAAATCTGATAAAACTATTGTTTCAATGGATGATTTTGAAAAAGCCAAAGATAAAATTATTATGGGGGCAGAACGCCAATCTTTGGTGATGGACGAGAGTGAAAAAGAAATGACAGCTTATCACGAAGCGGGCCATGCTATCATCGGTAAATTAGTGCCAGAACACGACCCGGTATATAAGGTAAGTATTATTCCTCGTGGGCGTGCACTCGGGGTTACTATGTTTTTGCCAGATCAAGACCGATATAGTCATTCCAAACAAAGATTAGAATCACAAATTTGCTCAATGTATGGCGGTAGAATTGCCGAGGAATTAATTTATGGCAAAGATAAAGTATCAACAGGTGCCTCAAATGATATTGAACGTGCCACAGAAATTGCTCGTAATATGGTATTAAGATGGGGCTTATCAGAAAAAATGGGACCGATAAACTATGTGGGTGCCGAACAGGAAAATTATCTTGGAATGCCATCTGATAATAGCCAGATGGTATCAGATGCCACAGCTCAAGACATTGACAAAGAAATCCGCAAATTTATTGATGACAACTATAAAAAATCATATAAATTATTAACAGATAATATTGATATTTTACATGCCATGGCAAAAGCCTTGATAAAATATGAAACAATTGATGAAAAACAAATAAGTAATGTTATGGCAAAAAAAGAGGCAGGCGAACCAGAGGATTGGATTGAACAAGATCGATTAAAAAAGAAAAAAGAAAGAGAGGCAAAAGCTAATACAAAAGCAAAAACTAAAACTAAAAAAACGACTGCTGCAAAAAACAAAACAACAAAAAAAACTCCTGTAAAAAAACCTGCAACCGCCAAAGCAAAACCTGTGCCAAAAAATAAAAAATAAAAAAGTGGGTAAAAAATATCAAGAATTAGAGTCACGACATATTGATTTTATTAAAAAACAACATATGTTTTTTGTGGCAACAATAGGCTCTAATACGACTATCAATATCTCACCCAAAGATACAGAAAATTTTAAAATAATTGACAAAAATACCTGTATTTGGCGAAATCTTACAGGCTCTGGCAATGAAACCGCCGCCCACTTGCAAGAAAACAACAAAATGACAATTATGTTTAATTCTTTTGATGAGTCTCCTAAGATTTTACGCTTATATGGCACAGCTACCACCTACCTATCAAACTCAAAGCAATTCAAGGAATTAGATAATCATTTTATAAAAGATATCGGGGCAAGGCAAATTTTTAAAATGAAAATCAATCTTGTCCATATCTCTTGTGGTTTTGGTGTGCCACTATATCAATACCAAGGAAAGCGAGATTTGATAGAATCATGGACCAGTAAAAAAGGAATCGATGGAATCAAGCAATACCAAAAAGACAGAAATCAAACCAGCCTTGATAACAAAAAAATAAAAATTTGTTGATGTTATAAAACCTCAATCTCAAAAATCCGTCACTGCGAGTGTGGCAGTCTCTCTTTTTACCCCAAGAGATTGCTTCGTGCCTCGCAATGACGACAAAACCGTCACTGCGAACGAGCGTGCGAGTGTGGCAGTCTCTTTAAAAGAATCCGTCACTGCGAGCGTGCGAGTGTGGCAGTCTCCCAGGGTGTCCGTTATCCCTGATGAGATTGCTTCGTGCCTCGCAATGACGACAAAACCGTCACTGCGAACGAGCGTGCGAGTGTGGCAGTCTCTTTAAAAGAATCCGTCACTGCGAACGAGCGTGGCGAAACGTGGCAGTCTCTCTTTTTACCCCAAGAGATTGCTTCGTGCCTCGCAATGACGGGGGTTTTTGTTTGTTCGCAATGGCGAGATTAGAGGTTTCTTATAAAAATCTTGCTAATAGAGTTTTATTAGGTATCGTTATGGGGAGATTTAATTTAACAATATATCCGCTACCGGGGGCTGTTTTTATTTTTTTATTTTTTTCATTAAGGATTTTATCAATAATTATAATATGATTATTTTTAGGGTTTATGACCTCAATTTTATCACCCACCGAAAAACGATTTTTGACATCAATTAGATATAAATCTGTTATGTTGTCATATCCTATTACCTCACCTATAAACTGTTGGGCAAAACTTATCGAGCGATTATCTTCATAACTTTGGAGATTTTCAGGGGCGAATCTGTCAAAAAAACCTGCGGTATATCCTCTATTTGATAAATTATTTAATTTTTCTTTAAGATTCTGATTAAAATCTCGTCCTGCTATGGCATCATCAATTGCTTCTTTATAAATAGCAGTTGTGCGAGCGGTATAATAGTATGATTTGGTGCGCCCTTCAATCTTCAAAGAATCTATGCCAATTTTTATTAAATCTGCTACATACTCTATGCCTCGTAGATCTTTGGAGTTCATAATATAGGTGCCGTGTTCGTCTTCGGTAATTGGCATATACTCTTGTTGCCTTTTTTGTTCTTCTAACAGGTATTCTTGGGTTGTGTATGAGTTTGGATTATTGGTTGATTTATTGTTATCTGAGTTTTTTAGTTTATAATCCCAACGACAGGAATTGGTGCAAGTGCCTTGGTTTGGATCACGGTGATTAAAATAACCTGATAACAAACAACGTCCTGAATAAGCGATACACAAAGCACCGTGAATAAAAACTTCTAACTCAATATCGGGATTATCGTCTCGTATTTCTTTGATCTCGTCAATTGATAACTCGCGGCTTAATATTATTCTTTTTATACCTTGTTTGTGCCAAAATTTAACGGCGGCGGAGTTGATGGTATTCGCTTGCACACTAAGGTGTAAGTTAATATCTGGATATGTTTCTCTCATCATCATTATAAGCCCTGGGTCTGCGACAATTACAGCATCAGGTTGATAACTTATAATCGGCTCAATATCAGACAAAAAAGTTTTAATTTTGGTTTGGTGTGGTAAAATATTAGAGGTAAGATAGAATTTTTTATTTAATTTATGGGCATATTTTATGCCATCTTTGATTTGAGGCAATAAAAATTCATTATTGCGAACCCGCAAAGAATAACGAGGCATGCCAGCATAAACCGCATCTGCCCCAAAAGCCAAGGCATATTCCATATTTTTGACCATACCAGCAGGTGATAATAATTCTATTTTTTTCAAGATGTTTTAAGGATAAATAAAAGAGACTTTTGTATAAATAGAGACCTTTGCATAATTCAAGCACAATTTTCTGCATTCTCTAAACAGCACTTGAATTATGCAAAGGTCTCAAATAAAATGTTATTTATACAAAAATCTCTGTAAGAATTAAAAATTATAACACAATTTTATTAGAATTATATTTTTTACTTGACTTCATTCTAAAAATGTATTATATTTAATCAGTTTTAAATCATAAAAATTATTACTATGCCCCAATCATTCAAAAAATCATCAAAGGATATATTCAAAGATGAGTTAGCAAAATTCGCCCAAATCTTTCCGCAATTTATCAAAGATGACAAAATTGACTTTAAGTCATTTAAGCAATTTTTAAAAAAGAAAAATCTCAAAGATAATAAAAATAACGGTTTTGGTTTTAGATTCGCCGGCAAATCCCGGTCATTCAACCACATAAAAAAACAAAACACAGATACATTAAACCCACAAAAAGAAAATTCTGTTAATTTTGACAAATCAGAGAATTTGTTTATTGAAGGTGATAATCTGGATGTTTTGAAACTTTTGCAAAAATACTACCACAATAAAATCAAAATGATCTATATTGACCCACCCTATAATACTGGCAAAGATTTTATTTATAAAGACAATTACACAGACAACAAAAGCGATTATTTGGAGAAAATAGGGGCAAGCAAAGATGGCATAAAATTAGAAACCAACGCTAACTCAAACGGCAGATACCACTCCGACTGGCTCTCTATGATTTATCCGCGATTATTTCTTGCCCGCCAACTTTTAAAAGATGATGGAGTAATTTTCATAAGCATCGATGATAACGAACAACACCATCTGCGAATGTTGATGAATGAGGTTTTTGGTGAGGTTAATTTTGTTGCAAATGTTGTTTGGAAAAGAAAAAGAGGCAGAGATAATTCAGCAAGATGGTTTAGTAAATCCCATGAGTATTTAATTACTTTTGCTAAAAATAAAGATTTATTTGAGGTTAATTATTTAGAGTTAGATGAGACAACAAAAAAAGCATATAAAAATCCAGATAAAGACAAAAGAGGAAATTATCGCATGCTTGCTACATGGGCAAGAGGAACGCAAGGCGGTGTAAAATACGATTTTACAGATAAAAATAATCAGTATTTTAAAACAAGATTATGGTTGATGAGTAAAAAAAACCTAACAAAATTAGACAATGAAGATAAATTGATAATTCGTGGAGACAATATTTATAGAAAACTATTTTTAACGGAAAACAAAGGCAAAATTCCAGAGACAATATGGCAAGATGTATCAAATGCTGCTAATGCTTCGGATGAGATAAAAAGTATTTTTTCAAATATAATTTTTGATACTGCAAAACCAATTCCATATATTCAAGAAGCCATTAAGGTAGCCACCAACAAAAACGATATTATCTTAGATTTTTTTGCAGGTTCGGCGACAACTGGACAGGCTGTTATGGATTTAAATCAAAGCGATGACGGGACGCGAAAATTTATCCTCGTGCAAATCCCAGAGACGACAGATGAAAAATCAGTAGCCTATCAAGCAGGTTATAAAAATATCGCCCAAATCGGCATAGATAGATTAAAAAAAGCCATAAAAAAGCATGACTATAAAGACGGATTTAAAGTCTTCGCCCAAGCCGACACCAATTTTAACCTGCCACCAAACACGAACAAAACACCGCAAAAAATCTTAAATTATAACACCCTGAAAACAAATATAAAAATAGAAAATCTGTTATATGAAATAATCCTCAAACAAGGTTTGTCGCTCCACTCAACTATTGTTAAAAACTCGCTCTTGCAACAATCATCAAATAAAGAAGTTTTGACAAGGGGGCATGCCCCCTTGTTAGAAAATGATATATGGCAAATCACCGACAAGCAAGCGGAGAGAACAATCTATTTTACCCTAAGCGATAAATTAGACAATGCAACCATAAAAAACCTTAAAGTCCAAAACGGCGACACCCTCATCTGCCGTGACCAAGCATTAAACGACACTCAAAAAACGAATCTTACCAAAAATATAAAATTATTAACTTTCTAAGAGAAAATAAAATATGAACACAACAATGGCAATCGCATACGATTTTGATGGAACTTTGGCTCATGGCAATATGCAAGAACATTCATTTATTCCCCAATTAGAAATAGATAAAGATGAATTTTGGAAAGAAGTTAATGTAATAGCAAAAGACAATGACATGGATCAAATTTTAGCATATATGTATTTAATGCTTGACAAAGCAACAAAAAAGAAAGTAAGAGTAAAAAAAGAAGATTTTAATATGCATGGCAGAGATGTAGAATTCTTTGATGGAGTTGAAAAATGGTTTGATAATATAAATGAATATGCAAAAAACAAACAGATAAATATTGAGCATTATGTTATATCGTCTGGATTAAGAGAGATGATAGAAGGAACAAGCATTTATAAAAAATTTGAACATGTTTTTGCATCAGGTTATAAATATGATCATCATGGAATAGCCGAATACCCTGCTTTGGCAATCAACTACACCACAAAAACACAATATTTATTTAGGATAAACAAAGGCATAAAAAATTCATGGGAAAACTCTAAAATTAATGAATATATACCAGACAACAAAAGAGCAATACCATTCAAACACATGATTTACATAGGTGATGGTGACACAGATATACCAGCTATGAAAATGGTAAACTATCAAGGAGGAAAATCAATTGCAGTTTATAAAAAAAATGCCAAGAAAAAATACACCCATAAAGCAGCAAAGAAATTAGTAGAGGAAGGTAGGGCAACAATTTGTGCCGAAGCAAATTATTTGCCAAATAGTGATCTAGACAAATCCGTTAAAGGCATGATTGATCAAATTACTGTTGATATAATGCTTAATAAAATGAAATAAAATAAAATAATTACTCACAAAAAAGAGAAAACTTGACATTGTCATCCAAATGGGATACAATAAAATTTTTTACATTCTTTTAGAATTATGATTCATAATAAAACAGACAAAATAAGTGCCAGAATACAGCCTAATATAAAAAAAAGAGGCAATGCTATTTTATCTTCAATTGGCATTAAACCATCAGATGCTATAACTTTATTTTATCATCAGATTATAATTCATCGCGGATTGCCGTTTGAGGCAAGGCTTCCTAATGATGAAACGATTGAAGCTATCAATGAATTAAAAGATCCGAACAAAAGAGCGAGGTTAAAAAAATATGATAATGTTGAACAACTAATGGCAGATTTAGATTCGTAAGCATCAATGAAAAAAATCATAAAATCTGTTAAGTTTAAAAAAGATTATAGGAGAATGATAAAAAGAGGAGTTGATAAAAACAAACTAATAGTTATTTTGTTAATGTTGTCCCAAGATGAAAAATTGCCAGATAAAAACAGAGACCATAAACTAATAGGCGATTATGCAGGTTTTTATGAGTGCCACATTGAACCTGACTGGTTGCTAATTTATGACATTAAAGACGACGAGATAGGTTTGGTGAGGACTGGCACACATTCGGACTTATTTTAATGAGGCTCTGAATAGCTCCCAACAGCGACCACGAGATGCAGTTATGACAAGGGGACATGTCCCCTTGTTGGTAGTTGATCAGAGGAAGCCCAAAAACTGAACTTCAAAGTTTTTGAGGTTAATTTTATGATGTAAAAAATGAAAATCCAATACGAATTATTAGACTATCAAACCGAGGCGGTGGACTCCGTCATAGATTTGTTGAATTTTGGCAGTGAATTTTATCGGACAAATAATGATAAAGGTTTTTTAAATGTCTCGGTGGTTGGCAATGAATTTGAGATTGATAAAAAATTATTACAGCAAAATTTGGGCAAAATTCAAACTTTAAATTCCATTGAAAATAATCAGTCTAAAATTATTGATGATAATCTGGCAGATTTTTCAGTTGAGATGGAAACAGGAACTGGCAAGACTTTTGTGTATTTAAAAACTATTTTCCAATTATATAAAAATTATGATTTGAAAAAATTTATTATCATTGTGCCATCGGTGGCAATTCGTGAGGGAGTGTTAAAAACTCTTCAATGCTCGGTTGATTATTTTTATAAAAATTATCAGACTCGGGCGGATTATATGGCATATGAGGGGCAAAGCAATCGTAAGATATCTACCCTAAATACCTTTGTCAATAACAATAATTTGAGTATTTTGTTGATGAGTATTCAAGCCTTTAACTCTGATAACAATATCATCAATGAAGCACGAGATGATGCTATGGGGCAAAAAATGATTGATATTATTGCCACCACAAAACCTGTTTTGGTTTTGGATGAACCGCAAAACATGGAATCAGATTTATCAAAATCTGCCATTGGTAAACTAAATCCCTTAATAAAACTTCGCTATTCTGCCACCCATAAAAATTATTATAATTTGTTATATAGATTGTCCGCTTTTGATGCTTATAACAAAGGTTTGGTTAAAAAAATTGAAATTGCCTCGGTAGTGGTTGATGACCCTAACTCTTTTATTTTTGAGCCTTTGAAAATTATTTTAAAAAAAGGAGCAAGTCCGCAAGTTGCCATAAAAGTTGAGATAAAAAATAACCAAGACGAATATCAATTTAAAACATTAAATTTTAAACTATCGGAGAATATTTTTTTAAAAACCAATAATTTGAAATATAAAGATTTACGCATTAATGAAATATCAACGGCAAAAAATGGGGCAGGTTTGAGTGATGGCAGGTTTTTTGTTATCGGCAAAAATGATGATTTGTTAAAAGAGGATATTTTTCGCACCCAGATAAGAGAGACTATCAATAATCATTTTATCAAACAGCAACAAGTTGGCAAAAATATCAAAGTTTTGTCATTGTTTTTTATTGACAGGGTTAAAAACTATGTGCCAGATAATGGTTTTATCAAAACAATTTTTAATGAGGAGTTTGATGAGTTAAAAAAGCAGTTCCCATTTTTTAAAAACAAAAAATCAGATGAAGTGCAAAATGGTTATTTTTCAAAATCTGGTAATTTATACAAAGATACTCGTGGTGATAGTCAAGCGGATAAAAAAACCTATGATTTGATAATGAAAGATAAGTTTAGGTTGCTGTCGTTTGATGAGCCAACTTGTTTTATATTCTCCCACTCGGCTTTAAAAGAAGGCTGGGATAACCCTAATGTTTTTAATATCTGCACTTTAAATGAAACCAAATCAATAATGAAAAAACGCCAAGAAATTGGGCGAGGAATGCGCTTGTGTTTGGATATAACAGGCAAGCGAGTTTATGATAGCAACACCAACAAACTAATTGTTGTGCCAAATGAATCATATCAAGATTATGTTGCCACTTTGCAAAGTGAATTTAAAACAAGCGGACAAAAGGGCTTTACACCTGCGGACAGAAACAAAAGAGTCGTGGTAAAATTTAAAAAACAATTTGCCACAGATAATAAAAGTTTTAAAATTCTATGGCAAAAAATTAGCCAAAAGACTCGTTATAATATTAAAATCAATAGCGAGGAGTTTATAAAAAATACCATCAAAGCCATCAATGATAGGTTGTCGGTAGGCGAGAGCATGATTAAAATTCAAAGGCAAGATTTAAGTTTTTCCGATAAAAATATCATAAGTTCGTTTTATAATAGCGAGCAACTCGGGGCTGTTATCAACACAAAAAACCAAACCCATGATATTGTCAAAGAGATTGGCAGCATCACTAATTTAACATATAAAACCATAACAACTATTTTGCAAGGCATTGAAAATTTTGCCATGTTTGATAAAAATCCTGCGGGTTTTACCAGGAGTGTAATTGTCATTTTCAAACAAGAGTTGCGAGCTGTTATTGTCAATGGCATTGAGTATTTTAAAATAGATCAAAGTTATAAAATGGAGTTATTTAAAGATATTGAAACTTACCAAAACAAAACAATTGCCTCACAAAAATCAATTTATGATAAGAGTATTTTTGATAGTGCAGGTGAGATGGAGTTTGCAAAAAATTTGGATAAAAATGACAATGTCCGATTATTTGCTAAATTACCTAATTGGTTTGTAGTGGATACCCCCGTAGGAGATTATAATCCTGATTGGGCGATTGTTTGGCAAGAGCAAACACAAAAAGAGAAATTATATTTGGTGCGTGAGAGTAAATTTGTTGATGATTTGATGAATTTAAGAACCCATGAGAGTGATAAAATAATATGTGCCAAAGAGCATTTTGAGGCAATTGATGTTGATTTTAAAACTTGTCAAGACCAAAATTTAAATGATTTATTTGGTTGAAGTTTTGTAAAGAGACTTTCTTATGGAAAACTCTGATTAACTGCCAAGAACAAACAACAAATGCAGTTATAACAAGGGGACATGTCCCCTTGTTAGAAGTTAATCAGAGGCTCCTATAGAGTTATTGTAAAACAAATTTATGGGCGTTTTGCAAGGTGTAATTATAAAATTCTGTGGCAATCGGCGATAGTTTTTTTTGAGTTAAATGGGCTACAAACCACTGTCTTTTGATAGGAAAACTTTCAGCTGGCACAACTGATAATTTTTTTGCCTCTAATTCCCACTCTATCGTATGTTGTGAGACAATTCCCAAACCAAGCCCTGCGGCAACTGATTGTTTGATTGCCTCGCCAGAGTTCATCTCCATAGCGACTTTAAGCTCACATTTATATTTTTTAAAATGTTTTTGAATGGCTAATCTGGTGCCGGATTGTGCCTCACGCACGACAAATTTTTCTTGGGATAATTTTGATAGAGTATGAGGTTTTTTGCGGATTAGTTTATTATTAAAAGGGGCAATTATAACTAACGGATTTTCCATAAATGGTTTGGCTTGTAGGGCATAATTTGCTTTGGGAGTTTGAAAGATTTTATTTTTTGAAAACGGCTCACCCATAATTACCAAATCACATAGATTTTCCTCCAATTGTTGATACATAGTTTTTTGATTCACTATTGATAGACTAATTTTTATTTTGGGATATTTTTCTACAAAATTTTTCAATAATCTGGTGGCAAATAAACCTGCGGTACTAACAACTGATAAACTTAAACTGCCTTGTTCTAATTTTAAGGTTTGTTGGACGAAGTCATTGATTTTGCTAAATTGATAGATGGTTTTTTGGGCTTGTTCAAATAGTTGTAATCCGGTATCTGTGGGGGTTATTTTATTATTTATTTTTTCTATAATCGAGAGCGGAATTTGCTCTTGTAGCAATTTCATCTGCATATAAACTGCCGCTTGGGTAATACAAAGTTTGTCTGCTGTGGCAGCATATGAACTGGTTTTTATAAGGGATGAAAAAACTTGTAGTTGGCGATAGGTGATATGCAAAAATTAAATCCCCATCAAAGGAATACGTTTTTTTGTTTTTGGTTTGGGTTTGTTAAAAATCCATTCATCAATATCAAAAACAATTGACAAATCGCCGCTTTTAAGGCGGACAAACATCGGCATAGGTATGTTGTCAACTTGGGTCCAGTCTGATAATTCTGCCTGATATTTATTGTTGCTAATTTTATCAATATCACCTGCCTCATTAAAACTATATTTATCGTTTTGGTGGGTTAAAGCAAATAGCCAAAGTTTTAATTTTTGAAGAGGGATTTTAAAACCTGTAATTTTATAGACCAAATCTTGGGCGTTTTTTGCTTTGATTTTTTCGCCCTTATTTGTTGTAGCGATAGCATTGTTTTTATCTGATTTAACACTTAGATAAGTTGTGCCAAATGAGCTTAATAACATATATAATTTATCTTGATTTTGAATCCAAACAATATTGACACTTTGTTTTTTGTCTTTTGTTTTGATGGTTGCCTGTCCGTTTAGTTGCCAGTTTTTGATGTTTAATAAGTCTTTGTTTCTCTGTTGCATATTTAAAACTGCATCAGATTCGCTCATCGGAGGTTTGCCAGCACAAGAGCTCAATAACAATAATATGGCAGAGAGAGCAAAGATGTTTTTAATAATTCGCATAGTTTTCATTTTTTATATTTTTGATAAGTTTTTAATAATACTTCATCTTCTGGAAATTTTGCAAGTGCTTTTTGCCAAATTTTCAAAGCCTCATCTTTGCGATTTAATTCCCATAAAACCTCGCCCAGATGGGAGCTTATTTCAGGATCAAATAATAATTTATGGGCTTTTTTTAAATGTAATAAAGCCGTTGATAATTGATTTTGTTTGTATTTTAACCAACCGAAGGTATCAACAATAGCAGGATTTTCAGGCTCTAACAAAAAAGCCTGTTTAGCATAAACCGCAGCCTCCTCTAATCTGTTATCAAAGCGAGTAATTAAAATATATGCCAAAGCATTTAAAGCGGATGAGTTTTTGCTATCTGCGGTTAAGATTTTAATTAAATCTTGTTCGGCAATATCTAATTTATCAAGTTTATCAGCAAGCAAAGATCTGCTAAGTAACAGTCTTTCATTGTTTGGATTATTTTTTAAACGATTGCTTAAAATAATAAATCCCTCTTCATATTTTTTTTGCTGTTGTAAAAAAGTTGCCATCAAAATATCAAGTTTTATTAAGATTTTTTCATCATCAAAACGTGTAGATGCTCGCAGGATATAATCAATCGCAGCCTGTTCCTCTCCCAATAGATTTAAAATATGGGCTACCTCATAAACAGCTCTATAATTATAATCACCACTTGAAACAGCGGAAAAATATTTAAGTGCTTCGTTATAGTTTGTATGTGCTTTTTTGATTTTACCCATATAATAATAACAATTTTGGGTTTGGATCTCCGCTTGGATTAACATCTTAAATCTATGTTCTGCTTGCCGATAAAACCCACCCTCAAACAACAAAACAGCTGTGATGTATAAATATCTATCATCGTTGTGTTTAGCGGCAATCTCAAAAGCTTTGTCTAACAACTTATAGGTATTTCTATTGTGTGTCTTTGCATCAATTTGCATCGATGCATAGTTTAAAATAACCCGCACATTATTTTTATTTTTACTCATTGATGATTTAGCAAAAGCCAAGGCTTGTTTGGTTTTTTTCAAAGCGAATAATATTTGTGATTTTAAAATCAAACTATCAATATGATTTGGATTAGATTTTAATGATAGGTTAATTTGTTTGTGTGCTGATAAATATTCTTTATTTTCAAAAAGGATTTTTGCCTTAGTGTATAAAAAAGTAGAGTTTTTACGATATTTTGTGATAAATTTATCAACAACTGTTATTTTTATGGTTTTATTGTTATTGCTAATCAACAAAGAGCCGATAGTTTTTTTTGCATTTTTTTTATTTTTACTTTTTTTGATGCCTGTGAGTGCATTTTGATAAGCGAGATTTATATTTTCTTCTGATATATAATGACTAAATAGCATAAAATAAACCTGTGGTTTATTAGGTTCAATTTTTTGCCATTTTTTTGTTATAATTCCTTGGGCTTGGTGGTTTTTGTTTTTTATTGCCAAAGATAAAGCCCGTGAGATTATTTTTAGATCATCTGTTTTTTGGACTGCCATAAGATAACTTTTTAAGGCTAATTTATAATTATTTTTTTTGTAGGCAGTCTCTGCTAACAAAACCAAAGTAAACATTCTGTCGTCATCTATTGTCGTTATGTTTTGTGTATTTTGTTTGTTATTTGCTGTTTTTATTGAGTCGTTATTTTTTTTATCATCGGTTGTTTCGCAACCTAACAAAATAATAAAAGATATAAAAATAAACAGAAAAAATCGCATAGGAGGTTATTAACAAGAAAAAACGGTAATTATAATCTATTTTTATAAAAATATTTCAATAAATATAATATTTTATGTTATAATCGCTATTTTTATTTTCTTTACAAGGATATGGATAATACAGAATACACATCCTCTAATATCAAAGTTTTAAAAGGGCTTGATGCCGTTCGCAAACGCCCTGGAATGTATATCGGAGATACAGACGACGGCACAGGTTTGCACCATATGGTGTTTGAAGTTGTTGATAACTCTATTGATGAGGCTCTCGCAGGTCATGCGGACAATATAACAGTAGCTATTGAAAAAGATGGTTTTGTAAGTGTCAGCGATAATGGTCGCGGAATCCCAGTTGATATTCATGCCGAAGAGGGAATATCTGCTGCCGAAGTGATTATGACGGTATTGCATGCAGGTGGCAAATTTGACGATAATTCTTATAAAGTATCAGGTGGCTTGCACGGAGTTGGTGTATCAGTCGTCAATGCCTTATCATCTGAATTATATCTAACAGTATACAGAAATGGCGGCGAGCACTCACAAGAATATAGAGACAGTGTGCCTGTCGCACCCATCAAAGAGATTGCAAAAACGGATAAAACTGGCACAAATATCAGATTCAAACCCTGTGATAAAGTATTCACTAACACCACATTTCACTATGATATCTTAAAAAAACGCCTGCGAGAGTTAGCTTTTTTAAATTCTGGTGTTCGTATAACCTTGGTTGATAAAAGAGAAACCGACAAACAAGAGGTTTTATATTATGAGGGCGGGATCAGAGCATTTGTCCAATATATCAACAAAAATAAAACCCTAATTAGCGAGAAAATTTTTTATTTTAGTGCCGACAAAGATGGCACTAATATTGAAGTTGCGATGCAATATAACGACAACTATCAAGAAAATATTTTATGCTTTACCAATAATATCCCCCAAAAAGACGGCGGCACTCATCTTATCGGTTTTAAAGCTGCTCTGACTCGTAGCCTCAAACAATACATGGAAAAAGAGGGTATCAGCAAAAAACAGAAAATAAATGTCTTAGGTGATGATGCTCGTGAGGGATTGGTCGCCATAGTCTCGGTTAAAACCTCTGATCCTAAATTTTCATCACAAACCAAAGACAAATTAGTCTCCTCTGAAATTCGCCCTATTGTGGAATCCTTGGTTAATGAAAAATTTAATGAATTTTTATTAGAAAACCCAGCCGAGGCACAACTTATAACGAGCAAAATAGTAGATGCCGCAAGAGCCCGTGAAGCTGCCCGTAAAGCCCGCGATATGACACGCCGCAAAGGAGTGCTTGATATCGCAGGCTTGCCCGGTAAATTAGCCGACTGTCAAGAAAAAGATCCCGCTTTGTGTGAAATATATCTCGTGGAGGGCGAGTCCGCAGGTGGCTCTGCCAAGCAAGGCAGAGATAGAAAAACCCAAGCAATTTTGCCGTTGAAAGGTAAAATTTTAAATGTTGAAAAATCTCGTTTTGATAGAATTATTGCTAGTGATGAGATTGGCACTTTAATCACCGCTTTGGGTTGTGGCATCGGCAAAGAAGAGTATAATATTGAAAAACTTCGTTATCATCGGATTGTAATTATGACTGATGCTGATGTTGACGGTTCACATATCCGCACTCTTATCTTAACTTTTTTCTATCGTCAATATAAAGAACTTGTTGAAAAAGGTTATATATACATAGCTCAACCGCCACTTTATAAAATTAAAAAAGGTAAACAAGAAACCTATGTCAAAGATGATGATGAGTTGCAAGAATATCTATTGTCATCTGCCATTAGCCATATAGGCTTTCACCCCAACCAAGATGCCCCAGCTGTGGCACCACAATTTTTAGAACAACTTTTAAAAGACTATATTAGTTTAGAAAAAACATTTGATAAAATAGAATATAAATATAACCAACAAGTTTTAAAAGCTCTTTTGATAACAAAAACCAAAACAGACAATGATTTGATTGACGATGTTCTTTTAAAAACTTTTGCTGAAGAATTAAAATCAAATCTACCAGAGGAGTTCACAATAGAGATTAAAAATGAAGATAATAAAAATTATCTTAGTGTGGTTTTTAGTCAATATGGTAATTTTAACCAAACAATCATCAATGATAAATTTTTAAATTCAGTTGAATACCAACAAATTGCCGATTTTAATAAAAACTATCAAGATGTTATAAGTATTGATTCTTATCTTAAAAATGCCGATAAAATAATTCCTACCACAGATTTTACCGAATTAGAAAAGGAAGTATTCAAAATCGCTAATAAAGGCATAAGTGTGCAAAGATATAAAGGCTTGGGTGAAATGAATCCGGATCAACTATGGGATACCACGATGAATCCTGATACTCGTCTTATGTTGCAGGTGACGATTGCCGATGCGATAGCTGCCGATGAGATTTTTACGACTCTAATGGGGGATAATGTCGAACCTCGCCGAGATTTTATTAACCAAAATGCTCTGAGTGTCTCAAATTTGGATGTATAACTATTTGTTATAAAGTGATACAATAGATGAAATGAGACCTTTGCAAAAATGTCCCTAATAGCCTATCTTGATATTGAAGTAAACCCCAACAACTCATCAATCAAGGAGTTAGGTTTATTGGTAGAAAAATTTGGAATAAAAGGCTCATCCATAAGTTACATTAGCAAAATTATCAAGCATTATAAACCAAATTATATTTGTGGGCATAATTTTGTCAAACATGATAAGTATTTTTTATCTGACACTAGTTTTAATCCAATTTTTAATGAGGTTGAAATTATTGATACTTTATATTTGTCAATGTTGCTGTTCCCTCATAAAATATCACATAAACTATTAAAACCATACAAAGATGAGATAAATATTGAAAACAATCCATTAGGAGATGCCGAACAAACAAAAAATCTATTTAATTTTTTGGATGAAAAATACAACGAATGCGATAAAAGTTTGCAACAAATTTTTTGGCAACTGTTGCATGATAATAAATACTATAAGGGGTATTTTATTTATAAAAATATATCTTACGAAAATGACACTGATATATTTTTATACTTAAAAGAAAAATTAAAAGATAAGATTCAATGCCAACGAAATGAATTTAATGAATATGTTGCCACCTGCCCATTAGAATTATCTTTTATAATTGCTTTTTTGTTAACTGATAATAAAACTGCCATATCAGAGATAATTTTTAAAAACCATCCTGATGTTGTCAAGATTTTAAAAGTCATAACATTTAATAAAGAATTAATCAGCGGCGATTATTTAACTAATTTTGCCAAAAATGAATTTGGTTTCACTGATTTTAAATTCCGCAAATTTGACAAAGCAAACAATGATATATTCAATCGTGGTGTAATTTCTCAAAAAGATATCATCCAAGATTCATCAGGTTATGATTCTGTCTTAGCGATTCTACCAACAGGTGGTGGCAAGACTTTTACCTTTCAACTGCCGGCTTTAATAAAAGCACAAGCATATAAATCTCTCACAGTTGTTATATCACCATTACAAGCATTGATGAAAGATCAAATTCAAAGTTTTAAAGATAAGAATCAAAATTTTATTGTTACTGCTGTTAGTGGATTTTTAAGCCCAATTGAAAGATTGAATAACATTGAAGAGGTAAGAAACGGAAATATTGATATATTATATTTAGCCCCTGAGTCATTAAGAGCAAATACTGTTATCAGTGCTTTAAAAAAAAGAATAATCGAGAGGTTTGTAATTGATGAGGCACATTGTTTATCAACCTGGGGACATGATTTCAGACATGATTATTTTTATATTTCCACTATCATAAAAGAGTTACAAACAGAAAAACACCAACATAAAATTCCAGTATCTTGTTTTACAGCAACAGCAAAACCTGAGGTAATTTTAGATATAAAAAAACATTTTGCCGACAAACTTGCCATAAATTTTACAGAATTTATAGGCTCCGCAGAGCGAGAAAATTTAAATTACAAAGCTATAAAGGTCAACTCTGTTGAAGAAAAATATAATGTTTTGATTGAAGAATTGCAAAGAATCAATGAAAATAAAAAAGTTGCAACTATTATTTATATTCCCCACAATGCCAAAAAATGTCGTGATATTTGTGAACAATTATTACAAGACCCAAAGATCAACTCTTTGGATTTAGTAATTGAAACATTTTACTCCAAACTTGATGAAGATATTGAAAATGGAAAAAAAATAGGACGCAATAAAAATGAAATTTTAGATGATTTTATAGAGAATAAAATTGATGTTGTGGTAGCAACCACAGCTTTTGGTATGGGGATTGACAAACCAAATATTCAAGCTGTTATCCATTTTGAACAATCCGATAGTTTAGAATCATACATACAAGAATCAGGACGTGGTGCCAGAGATGAAAAATTAGAAGCAGAATGCATCGTCCTATATTCAATTGAAGACTTTAATCGTGCTTTTAATAATTTAAATCGCAGTAAAGTAGGATATCCAGAAATCACAAGTGTAGTAAAATACTTGAAAAAAATAAATTTACAAACAATATACAAAACTCCCAAAGAAATTGCAGAGAAAATGGGTATAGATACCGAAGATTCAAAAATAGATTATAAAACTACTATCAATACAGCAATTGCAGAATTAGAGAACCATAACATCCTAACAAGAGGACAAAACAAAACCAGAATATTTGCTACATCATTTGATGATAATGGCAAAAGAATGGATAGGGTGCACGAAATATTAGACCCATTAGAAAAAGAAAAAAAACTTGATGATTGTTATAAAGATATGATTCTTGTTATGCAAAATATAAGCAACAGAAGCAAACTCGATGTGATTGAAATAGATGATTTAGCATCAATAGTAGGGGTAGATAACAGAAAAATGTATAAAGTTATGTCGTATCTTACGAATGCAGAATTATTAAAGTTTGATAACGATATAAGTATTTTTATAAACAACGAAAATGATAAATTAAACAAGGAGTTTGAAAAACATTTTAAGTTAGAGTGGCAAATTTTAGAAAAAATAAAAAAATTACCAGAATATGAAAAAAATATTAATTTAAGATATTTGAATGATTTTCCAGACACCGAAAACCACATAAAACAAATTAAAAAAATAGTTCAAAGTTGGCAAACTCTTGCAAAAATTAAAACTAAAATTTTTAATGTCAGATTTAAAAAAGACCATTGTTATTGCGAATTTAACGAAGGAGCCGGATGGAACGACATAGAAAAACAAATATTAGTTAGGCAAAACATTTGTGAGTTCATTAAAAATGAAACAATTGCATTACTTGAAGAAAAAATAAAAAATAAAATAAAATTATCAAAGAAAAAAGATGAAGTAGAATTATCAACAATCAATCTAAAAGTGGCATCCGACAACAAGAATCAAAAAATTTCAATAACAGGATTTCATCACTGCATTGTATATTTGCATAACAATTTGGATAATTTTCAATTAAGAAAAGGTAGGTTGATTTATCATCAAGCATATAAAATTATCAAACAAGAAGGTATGAATATCAATAAACCCTATCAACAAATGAAACATTACAATCAAACTTTAAAGCCATACTATGAAAGAAAAATTGAAGCCGTGCATATTTTAATTAAATTTTTAACTATGTTAGTTAAAGATAGCATAAAAAATACAAAGTCATATGTTGCTGATTATTTTGTTATGGATTATAAGAAATTTAAGAAAAAATATAAATTTGATGAAAGTAAAATTAAACTACCAATAACACAAGAACGTTTAAATGCAATTATCAAAGATTTAAACTCGGAACAGAAAAAAGTATTTGATGATGTATATATTTGCATTGAGAATAATTTTTTTCAAAATGACTACGATAAAAGATTATTTTATGTAGCAATAAGTAGAGCAAAAAATCATTTATCAATCAACTTAAAAAATAATAATTTTCTATCATCGTATCAAGATGAAATAATAAATTACGACAATATTGATGCTGAACCAAAAAAAATAGTTTTTATGATGGGGCTGGGAGATATAAGTCTTGTAAACGAATACTCTCAACGAGGAGTAGAGCGATCAAATCCAATGGCAGGTGAAATAGTCAATATTAAAGAAATAAAAACAGATTGGTTCTGTGTTTATAAAAATAATGCTCAAATAGCATCGCTGTCAAAAGCTAACGACAATCAAAGATTAAGTTATAAAATTATACAAAAAATAAAAGCAGGATATGTTTTAAATCAAGAAGCAAAAGTAGAACACGTAGTTGTATGGACCAATAAAGATGATGACAAAAAATATCATCAAGTTTTATGTAAAATTTATATGCAGAAAAAGAATATTATTCAATAAAGACCTTTTTATAAATCAAGCATAATTTATAAAACACACAAAATCCGCCTTTTTATAGCATCACAAAATGTAGCGAGGAACTCCAAAGAACTTGCCATTTTCCTTATTTTTGCTATATCACAAACGAAGTGAGGAAATTCAAAAATGCACTATTTTTTATACTATTTAAATAATACTTGAATTATGCAAAGGTCTCAAAAAATATTCACAACAACAAAAAAATAACAACATATAGATAAACAATCTGTTATTATATTGCTTGTTATGAAACCCAAACTTAAAAAACTACCAATCGGCATCTCAACTCTGCGAAACATCATAGAGGGCGATTATCTATACATAGATAAAACAGATCTGGCATTAGATTTGATAAACAATGGACAATATTACTTTCTCTCGCGCCCTCGTCGTTTTGGCAAGTCTTTATTCTTAGACACCTTACGAACCATATTTGACGGCGACAAAGAGTTGTTTAAAGATTTATATATTTATGATAAATATGTTTTTATCAAACATCCGGTTATAAAGATTAGTTTTAATAGTGGAGATTTTAGCTCTAAGGCATCTTTTCATAAAAGAGTTTTGACTATATTAAAAATAAATCAAAATAGTCTAAGCATAGAGTGTGATCAAGATATGACAAGTGCAGATTGTTTTGAAGAACTGATTATCAAATCTTTTAACAAACACCAACAAAAAGTAGTTATCCTTATTGACGAATATGACAAACCTATTTTGGACAACATAGAAGACACACCCACTGCCACCATTATGCGCGAAGAGTTAA
>QNFE01000012.1 GCA_003645455.1 Gammaproteobacteria bacterium
AATAAAATGCACCTATTTTACCAAAAAATTCGTCCAATAGATTGCAAGCTTCCTCATTTTTTAATAAAATATGCACTATTTTCTTATTATTCTAAATCGCACTTGAATTATGCAAAGGTCTCATTTTATATTTTTTGTTATTTTGCCTGCTGAATGATTTTAATACTAATCTCTTCGGCTTTGCTGGCATGTTTTGTTACATCAGCAGACGATGATAGATTAGTTAATAAATCCATCGGTTTTATCATGCTTATTTTGGTCTGATTACCCACAGAATAGATGCTAATCCGACAAGGAAGTGCCATAATTAAATCCATATCTATGCTTAGTATGTCCTTTGCTATATGGGGATTACATACTTCATACACATAACACTCATGAGGAAAATCCACATTTTTTTTTGCCATGGTTGCTTTAACATTATGGACATGTAAGATGCCAAAACCGTTATTTGTGATGGCTTTTTCTAAATCAATTATTGCCTGTGTTATTGGTTTGTTTGATGTTACAATATATTTCATTGTTCGCTCCTTTATTATAAAATTTAAAAACAGTCCATTATACCAAATAATTTGAGAAAAAAATGATATTAATAATTGTTGCAAACATACGACATTTTTTGATTTTTTTTAAGTTTTATTTGTAAAAAAAAAAACGGTTTATAATGGTAGTTTTTACTTTGTGAGGTATTGTTATGAATATATATTTAAAAATGACTATGGTAGTTGTTGTGCCGATATTGTTGTTGGCATCAGGATGTTCGGATGATGATGACAGCTCTTCTGGTGGCGGTGGTGATAGCAGCAACCTATCAATAACATCGACTAATTTCAATGAAGGTGGGGCAATTCCCACAAATAACATCTCTAATGTCTGTAGTGGTGGCAACCAATCACCCCAATTAAGTTGGACAAATGCTCCATCTAACACCGTTGAGTTTGCTATTGTTATGGATGACGAGTCTACTCCTGGTTGTAACACAGGAATTAATGCTTGTGTGCATTGGGGATTATTTAATATAAAGTCTAGCACTACCAGCCTTATTGAAAATGCCACTATTAATCCTCCTATGACTGAGAGCCAGAACGGTGCCATTGGCAAAGATTATGAAGGACCATGTCCTCCAAGCACACACATATACAAATTTACTGTTTATGCTTTGAGTAGTGATATAACACCTGATATGGACGCCATGTGGACCAGAGCAAGCTTTAGCTCTACTTACTCAGGTCAAATCGTCGACAGTGCCACACTTAGCGGAACTTATACTCCTTAGTTTTTGTCATTAAAAAGATTAGTAATATTTTTGATTACAACAAGGGGGCATGCTCCCTTGTTGTGTTTTTATAAACACCACACACCCACAAAATACCCCAATATCTACATAAAAATAAAAAAGAATCCCGTCATTGCGAGGAATTCACCCCAAGGCGAAGATAGAAGCAATCCCATGAGACGTCTACAAAACCTGTAAACAAGACAGGACAAAACCCCATAAGATTGCCACACTCGCAGGCTCGTTCGCAATGACGGGCTTTTTTTTGCTTTTTATCTCTAAATATATATTTGGAAAATAACAATATAAAACACCCTCTTTTAAATTGTGTTATCATATCAAGTTTTTATAGTCCTTAAATTTAAAAATGCTTGATAATTATAATCCTGCTGAGATTGAACCTGAGATTCAACAACAATGGGATACATCCGCTGTTTTTAAAGCCACCGAAGACACCACCAAAGAAAAATATTATTGTCTTAGTATGTTCCCCTATCCCTCTGGCAAATTACATATGGGACATGTCAGAAACTATACCATCGGTGATGTTCTGTCACGTTTTCACAGGATGCAAGGTAAAAATGTCCTGCAACCTATGGGCTGGGATGCGTTTGGAATGCCCGCTGAAAATGCTGCCAGAGCTCACAAAACCTCGCCTGCTAAATGGACTAAGCAAAATATTTCTTATATGAGGCAGCAACTCAAAAGATTGGGCTTTGCGTATGATTGGTCGCGTGAATTTGCCACCTGTGATAAAGAATATTATCAATGGGAGCAGTGGTTTTTTATTCAACTTTATAACCTAGGATTGGTTTATAAAAAAGTCTCAAATGTTAATTGGTGTGAGTTTGATCAGACTGTATTAGCAAACGAACAGGTTGTTGACAATAAATGTTGGCGTTGTGATAATCCTGTTATTCAAAAATCTATTCCGCAATGGTTTTTAAAAATAACTGATTTTGCTGATGATTTGTTGGCAGATTTGGATAAGTTAGATAAGTGGCCAGATGCAGTTAAACTTATGCAAAAAAATTGGATTGGTAAATCCTATGGGGTTGAATTTTCTTTTTTGAACTCCCAAAACAAAGATGAGATCAAGGTATATACAACCAGGATTGATACGATTATGGGGATAACTTTTGTGGCTTTGAGCCATGAGCATCCGCAGGTTATAGAGGCGGCTAAAAAAAATCAACAAATAGCTGACTTTATTGACGAAAATAGTGGGATTTCCAATGCCGAGGCTGATATCCAAAACCGTGAAAAAAAAGGATTAAGTTTAGGGTTTGATGTTATTCATCCGATTACAGCAGAGAGTATTCCGGTCTGGGTGGCAAATTTTGTCTTAGCAGGTTTTGGCACAGGGGCTGTGATGTGTGTTCCCGCCCACGATAGCCGAGATTATGAATTTGCTAAAAAATATAATTTACCAATTAAACAGGTTATTAAATCTGCTAGTGATATTGAGGCGGATATAACAAAAAATGCTTTGGTTGACAAAGGGACTTTAATAAATTGCGGCAATGATTTTGATGGCAAAAACTTTAAACAGGCTTTTGATGTTTTTGTTAAAATATTAGAGGATAAAAAACAAGGGGCAAAAAAAACAAATTATCGTCTGCGTGATTGGGGTGTCTCACGGCAGAGATACTGGGGTGCACCTATTCCTATTATTCATTGTGATGATTGTGGGATGGTGCCAGAGAATGAGACTAATCTACCGGTTGTGTTACCAACTGATATTGATTTTAAAGATGACAACAATCTTAATGTTTTGCAAAACAACCCTGATTTCGTTAATACTAAATGCCCCAAATGCTCCAAAAATGCCAAAAGAGAAACTGATACTCTTGATACTTTTTTTGAGTCCTCTTGGTATTTTGCCAGGTTTTGTTGTCATGACAACAAAAAATCTATGTTAGATCAGAGAGTTGATTATTGGATGAATGTGGATCAATATATCGGTGGTATTGAACATGCGATTTTACACCTCTTATATGCCAGGTTTTTTACAAAACTCTTAAAACAAGAGAGATTATTAAAATCATCTGAGCCATTTGCAGCTTTATTAACCCAAGGTATGGTTTTAAAAGATGGGGTTAAGATGTCAAAATCAAAGGGTAATACGGTCGACCCACAACAACTAATTGAAAAATATGGTGCGGATACTGTGCGTTTGTTTATAATGTTTGCAGCCCCTGCTCGCCAAAGTTTAGATTATAGTGATTCAGGAGTGGAGGGCTCATATCGTTTTTTAAATAAATTTTGGGCTTTGGTATATGATTTTACTAATAATTACCCCACTCAAAAAAAGATAATATTTAACCTACCACTCACCGCAGGACAACAAGAGTTACGATTTAAAACCCATAGTGTGATTAAAAAAGTCAGCGATGATATAACTCGGCGGTATAGTTTTAATACGGCTATCTCTGCTATTCGGGAATTATTAAACCAGAGTGCCTTGTTAAACCAAAAAGAAGATGCTGCGGTAAAACAAGAGGCTCTACAATCGTCAATTTTAATGTTATCTGTTTTCACCCCTCATATCTGCCAAAAACTATGGGAGGCTTTAAATAACAAAGGTTTGATTGTTGAACAAAAATGGCCGATTGTTGATGAGTCTTGTTTGGTTCTTAAAAACACCCAGATGATCGTGCAGGTTAATGGTAAATTACGCGATAAAATAACTGTCAATATTGATATGCCAAAAGAAATTTTGATAAAAACCGCCCAAAATTCAGAGAAAATAACCCAGTTTTTACAAAATAAAGAAATTATAAAAACGATTGTTGTGCCTTTGAAAATTATAAATTTTGTTGTTAAATAAAAAATATGGTTAGAATAAAAAAATATGAATAGTTGTCCTGATTTTTCTAATGCTCGTGTTTTGATTGTCGGTGATGTTATGTTGGATGAATTTTATTATGGCTCAACTGATAAAATATCCCCTGAGGCACCTGTTCCTGTGGTTAAAATTAAAAACAACAAATATAAACCAGGAGGGGCGGGCAATGTTGCCTGTAATATAACCTCGTTAGGCGGTAAGGCTGTGATATTATCTATTGTAGGTGATGACAAAGATGCAGATATTTTATCGGATTTATTACAACAACATAATGTTGAATGCTGTTTCAATAAACAAAAAGAATATACCACCATCAAAAAACTGCGGATTATGAGCCAAAACCAACAACTAATAAGGTTGGATTTTGAAAACAACAGGACAAATTTAAACGATAATTTACTAATAGATAAATTTAAAACATTGTTAAATAATGTTGATGTTGTGGTTTTGTCTGATTATAATAAAGGGGTATTAAATAATCCGCAACTTTTTATTAAAATCGCCAATAAAAAAAACATTCCAGTTTTAATTGATCCTAAAACAGATGATTTTAAAAACTATCAAGGAGCAACTTTAATTACTCCAAACCTCAAAGAATTTGAACAGGTTGTTGGTAAAACCAGGACAAACAAAGACATAACAACCAAAGCTTTTGATTTATTATTAAAACACAATATAAAATCACTCTTAATCACGAGAAGTGAAAAAGGGATGACACTTGTGCAGAACCACAACAATAAAGCTGTTATCCGACATCTGCCAACTGAGGCCCAAGATGTGTATGATGTAACAGGGGCAGGAGACACAGTTATTGCTCTTATGGCTTTATCTCTTGCTATCAAAATTTCGTATGAAACAGCTATGAAATTTGCCAACATAGGAGCAGGCATTGTTGTTTCAAAAATAGGCACAGCAACAACCAACATCAACGAGATAAATCAACAATTATTATCGCCGTATTTGCACCACTCTTTTATTGTTGATAAAAAAACCCTTAAAGAAAATATTGATAATTGCCACCTGAAACAAGAAAAAGTAGTTATGACAAACGGTTGTTTTGATATAATTCATGCAGGACACATATCTTATCTAAACCAAGCTGCCTCACTGGGAGATAGGTTAATAATTGCTGTGAATTCAGATCAATCCGTTAAAAAATTAAAAGGTGACAACAGACCGATAAATTCTTTATCTGATAGAATGGCAGTATTATCATCATTATTAAACGTGGACTGGATTATAAGTTTTGATGATGATACCCCGAAAGATTTGATTTGTTTTTTAAAACCTGATATTTTGGTTAAGGGTGGTGATTACAAAAAAGAAGAAGTGGCAGGTTTTGATTGTGTTAAAGAGGTAAAGATTTTAAATTTTGTTGATAATAAATCAACAACTAAACTGATAAATAAAATAAAGGGAGAGTAAAATGATAGTGGTTACAGGTGGAGTAGGTTTTATAGGATCAAATCTTGTCAAGGCTCTAAATAAAAAAAATCAAAACGATATATTAGTTGTTGATGATTTGACAGACGGCACCAAAGTTATAAATTTAGCAGATTGTGATATCGCTGATTATCAAGATAAAAATCTTTTTATTCAAAATATTAAAAACAACAGTCTGCCAAAAAATATTACGGCAATAGTGCATCTTGGAGCTTGCTCTTCTACCATAGAGTGGGACGGACATTTTATAATGAATAATAATTATGAGTATTCAAAAACTCTTTTTCATTATGCTGTTGATAATAATATTCAATTTATATATGCCTCATCTGCATCTGTTTATGGTGCAGGCGACAAATTTGCCGAAAAAAGAGAACACGAAAAACCGATAAATATGTATGCTTATTCAAAATTTTTGTTTGATGTTTATGTGCGTAATTTTTGGCAAAAATATGGTAAAAACTCACAGGTTGTGGGCTTGAGATATTTTAATGTGTATGGGCCGCGAGAACAACACAAAGGGGATATGTCCTCTGTGGCTTATAAACTAAACTCACAAATTCCAAAAACAGGGGTTGCAAAATTATTCAAAGGCACAGATGGTTATAAAAATGGCGAACAATTGCGAGATTTTGTGTATGTCGGTGATACAGTTAATGTAAAATTATGGTTGTTAGAAAATCCTGCAATATCTGGAATTTTTAATGTTGGAACGGGGGTAGCCCAAAGTTTTAAAGATGTCGCAAACGCTGTAATAGACTACCATAAAACAGGTAAAATTGAATATATAGACTTCCCCAAACATTTGATAGGATATTACCAAAGTTATACCCAAGCTGATATTTTATCCCTTAAAAAAGCAGGATATGATAAAAATTTTAAAAATGTTCAGCAAGGTGTGTTAGAATACTTGACTTTACTAAACAAAAAAATGTAAAATTTTGACAACAACAACTTGTTAATAAGTATATAATAAACATATTATAAAAATAAACATGTTCATTATTAACAACTTATCAACAATTTTTGTTTTATAAAAATACATAAGTTTAGTGTTGTATTGCTACGATTAAAAGCATAATACTAAATTTAC
This sequence comes from Gammaproteobacteria bacterium, assembly GCA_003645455.1. Classification (GTDB taxonomy): domain Bacteria; phylum Pseudomonadota; class Gammaproteobacteria; order QNFE01; family QNFE01; genus QNFE01. The sequence continues at coordinate 6,661 of QNFE01000012.1, forward strand.
GAACAACCCTAACTATAACTCTTTAATATATATAATATGATATTTAAAATTAACAATAAAAAACTTATAGACATTCTTTCACCTCTTATAGGAGCAATAGATAAAAAACAATCTATTCCTGTATTGAGTCATTTTTTAATAGAAGTAAAAGATTCTCAAATCAAAGCGATTAGTAGCGATATGGATATTCAAGTTCAAAGTGTTGCAAGACTTGAAACTATTAAAGAGGAAGGTAAAGCTACCGTGGTAGCTGATAAATTATTCTCTCTGATAAAAACTTTCGAAGACGATGATGAGTTATCAATAACCACCGAAGATGAAATTTTTGTTATTACCACCAAAGACAATAATACGTTTAAAATAAATTCTTTAAATCCTGCCGAATATCCTCTGGTAACTCCCGATGAAAACTTAAAAAACATAACTACCGACAGACAACTATTTTTAGATGTTGTTAATAATGTTCGTTCTACTATGGCAGACAATGATGCACGTTATTATCTAAATGGAATGTATATAGATATAAAAAATAACAACACCATAGTTGTGGCAGCTGATGGTCATAGGCTTACCAAATCATACATAATAAATAAAATGGAAGATTTTTCTAACTCATGTATTATTCCTCGTAAAGCTGTTTTAGAGTTAGTTAGAATTTTATCCTCAGATGCATCTGAAAATATAAACATACTTTTTTCTGATAATTTTTTATCAATCAAAACCCAAAATATAGATTTTGTAACAAAAGTAATTAATGGAACGTTTCCTGATTATGAGAATGTTATTCCAGTTTTAAATAACAATTCTCTTATTTTAGATTTAAATAAAATAAAAAAAGCACTTAATAAAATATCTATTTTGGTAGATGATGAGTTTCCAAGTGTCAGGTTTACTGTCGGTAAAAACAAACTGATTTTAAAAACCAATAATACCGACAAACAACAAGCTAATATTAGTATGGATTTTAACTATGAAGGGCAGGAGATAGATACTGGTTTTAATGTAAAGTATTTGTTAGATATTTTAGGACATATAAAAACAAAAAATGTAATTTTTAACTTAAAAGATGGTAATAGTAGTTGTTTAATTAGAAATGATGGAGATAACAAAACATCTTTTGTGATTATGCCTCTTGTTTTATGATCTTTAAATCAATAGAGATTTTAAGATACAAAAATATATCAAAAATTAATATAAAACCTGAGCGAATTAACTTTATTGTAGGTGAGAATGGTAGTGGTAAAACAAGTTTGCTCGATGCTTTTTATTACTGTGCACATGGAAAGTCATTTATTAGTTCTGATGTCAGGCATCAAATACAATACAACGAGAGTGATTTTAATTTAATCACAAAAATAAAAAATAATAATAATGAGCTTAAAGTGGCTTACAACAAAAACACCAAAATAAAAAAAATAAAAATAAATAACAAAAACATTCAAAGACAATCTGATATAACAAAACACATACCATTAAAAACTCTCCATCCTAATTCAATTTTATTAATTAACGGACAAGAATCTCACCGTCGTGATTTTGTAAACTGGGGGCTGTTTCATATGAAACATAGTTTTAATGATATTTGGTCTAAATACTTACAAACACTAAAACAACGAAACAACTCTTTAAAAACAAAAGAGATAAGTCTGATTCAGGTTTGGGATAACAAACTATCATTTTTATCTCAAGAGATTGATAATCTAAGGTTGGAGTATATCGAAATATTAACACAAACAATTCAACAGTATACTCAAAAATTCTTTGTAAAAGAAGTATCTATAGTGTATTATCGTGGCTGGCGACAAGGTGTGGAGTTATTAGAAAATCTTAAAAAAGAAATAAATAACGATATTAAAAAAGGTTGGACGGGTGTAGGACCACATAAATTCTCATTAAAAATAATGCATAACAACAACGAGTGTCGTTATAACTTTTCAAGGGGTCAACAAAAAATATTATCCTATTGTTTGGTTTTGGCTCAAATAAAATTATTAGAGGTTGTAACTGGTAAAATATCGGTGTTACTTATTGATGATATTTTATCTGAACTGGATCAAAAAAATACTATGACAATTTTAAAAATAATAAAAAAATTAAATAATCAGGTTTTTTTATCTTCAATTAGTTATACTAAAGAACTCAAGAGTGTTAAAAATCACAAAATGTTTCATATGAAACAAGGGTCTATTATAATATAAGGAGCAACAGCATGATTAAAATTATAAAAAATAATAAACAAAAAATTATGATTGGCATCTCTTTGTTTGTTGTGGGGGTTTTATTTTCATTAGGTTTTAGTGTTGGTTTGCAAACAACAAACCAGATGGAGTTTTGTATTTCGTGTCACTCTATGCAGGTTAATTTTAAGGAATACAAAGAAACAGCACATTACAAAAACTCATCAGGGGTAAGGGCAACCTGTGCTGACTGTCATGTGCCCAAAGAGTTTTTACCTAAGATGTTAGCAAAAATTATGGCAGCAAAAGACGTGTATCACGAGATTTTAGGAACAATAGATACTCCGGAAAAATATGAAAAACATCGTTGGGATATGGCAAACAGAGTGTGGGATAAAATGAAAGCTACTGATTCAAGAGAGTGCAGAACTTGTCATAATTTTGATCAAATGGATTTAAGCTCACAAGATAAATCAGCACGAAAAAAACACGGCAGAGCAGAGGACAAAAACCAAACTTGTATTGATTGTCACAGGGGCATAGCACATGAAGAGCCAGATGAGCCAGACGAGGAAGAGGAAAAAAATGAAAATAAATAAAATCATCATATTTTTTTGTTTTTTATTTTTGTTGCAACCTATCAAGGCTGACGACAAACTTGATAAAGATCTCAGATTGTCTGCTATGTTAGGAGATGTTGATGAGGTTGTAACACTAATAAGAAGTGGTGCGAACATAAACTCTGCTAATAAGTTTGGTAAAACAGCTTTAATGATGGCGATTGAAAATGAAAATCAAGATGTTGCCAACACACTATTAAACCTCGGAGCAGATCCCAATTTAAAAACCGTAGCAAACTGCACAGCATTAACTTTCGCTGCTGAAAACAATCATATATTAACAATTGTAAGACTACTTAAAAGAAATGTTGATATAGACAACAGAACTCGTCAAGGATGGGATGCTATGATGATTGCTGCTAAAAACGGCTATGTTGGCATTGTTGAGCTGTTGTTAAGAGCAGGCTCTGAGATAAATATAAAAAACAAAGATGGTGATACCGCACTCTTAATGGCGACCAAGGCTCGTAAAATTGATGTTGTGAGAACTTTGTTATATCATCGTAGCGATCTTGCAGAGGCAAACAAAAATCTACAAACTTCTTTACACATAGCAACCAACAACAAAGATTATGAATTAGTAAGGTTATTATTAAATCATCGCGCTAATATCAACGCTCAAGATAACATAGGAGAGACTCCCCTTATGTATGCTGTTGATAACAACGATTATAGTTTGGTTGATATGTTGTTGTTTAGAGGGGCTAATAAAAATATCACCAATAAACAAGGAAAAACAGCAAAACAACTTTCTGTTGAAAACAAATTTTCCAACATTACAAATCTACTTAAAAGGTAAAAAATTATGAAAGTCTTAAAATGGATAGTTTTAATCTCAGTTACGGTTGTTCTTTTAATAACAATAGTGCTTGCATCTGTTTTATACTACATTGATCCTAATGATTACAAACCACAAATTCTTGAGTTGGTTAAAAAAGAAACAGGCAGAGATATTGAAATCAACAAACCCATAACACTATCAGTATTTCCATGGTTGGGTTTAGAAGTTGGTGGAATAAAAATATTAAATCATCCAAAATATAATAAGAAACTTTTTGCTTCACTTGGTGCAGCCCAAGTTAAGGTTAAAATCATACCTCTTTTTAAAAATGAGATTGTAGTGGATACAGTTGTCATTAAAGATTTAAAAGCATTTTTAGAGATAAACAAACAAGGTATAAATAACTGGCAAGACCTGCAAAACCTTAAAAAAGTTGATAATAAAAAATCAACAAAAAAACCAGACAATAAATTACCAAAAATTGCTTTAGCAGGAATCAATATCCAAAATGCTAACTTAGATTATATTGATAAATCAACTAATAACACTATAAAAGTTCGCAAGTGTAATTTATTAACTGGTGCAATAGATATTAAAGCTCCTATATCTTTGGATTTTGATTGTCAGGTATCGTTGCCAAAACTTACCAGCAACATTAAACTTTCCGCTCAAACAAAAATAGATACAGAAAATGAAAATTATGCCCTGAATGATTTGAAGCTCACCATAGAGGCCGAAGGTGAAAAAATTCCCAATAAAAAACAAACCATTAACCTATTAACAAATATAACCGTAGATCTTAAAAAAAACACAATTCAATTGACTGATTTTATATTAAAAGCTCTTTTAGTGGAATTAACAGGATCAATAAATGTTTTAAATTTAAATACAGATCCGTCAATAGCAATTGCTTTGAACTCAAATAAATTTAACCTAAACCAAGTGTTGCAACAAGTTAAGATTGTGTTGCCAAAAAATAATATAATTAATTTACAATTACAAACAAAATCATTATTAAAGCCCATTCAGCAAATATATAACATCCAATCATTAGTTGTTGCAGGTGATATCAAAAGTGGCAAGCATAAAACTCCGATAAACATTAATGCTCAGGCCAACATTAACCTAAATCTGGATAAAGTTAATATCGATAAACTCACGATAAATACAGACGACATTAAATCAAGTGCTAAAATCAACATTAATAACTTAACAAAATCACCAACTACAAATATAGTGTTTAAAACCAATACTTTTAACCTTAAAAATATATTAAATAAGTTGCAAATAAAGCTACCACCGATGAGTGATAAAAATGCATTGCAAAAGTTATCAGTAAAATTCAACGGTAAAATTACCGACAAAAATGTAAACATACATAATCTTTTGGTGTTATTGGATCAAAGCAAAATTAACTCATCGGCAAAAATATCAAATCTGCAAAGCAAAACATCTCCTGCAATTTCGTTCAACACAACAATAAATAACATAAATGTAGATAATTATCTGCCACCTATTAGCACAACCAAAAAAGATAAGCCTAAAAATAATAAAACCAACAAGGAGGACATCCCAATAGATCTACCAAAAGAATTATTGAAATCTTTAAATATCGCAGGCTCATTAAAAATTGGAACATTTCAAATCAACAAAATTAAAGCCCAAAATGTTAATTTAAAAATTAAAGCCCAAAATGGCGACATAAAAATAAACCAAGCAAAATTTAATTTATACGGTGGTGCATTTGCCACCAAAGCAAGACTAAATGTTAAAAACAAACAAACAAAATATAATATCAATGGCTCATTTAATAATATCAATATAGAGCCTTTATTGAAAGCGTTAATGGAAGAGGATAGAATATTAGGTAAAACCAAAGCAAACTTTAATATCACAACCGCAGGAGAATCTGTGAACCAACTAAAATCTAACCTTAATGGTAAGGTAGGATTTTTATTAAAAAATGGAGCAATAAAAGGTTTTAATCTTGCAAAAACCCTTGATGAGGCAAAAGCAAAACTAAAAAGACAAAAAATCAAAAAAGATAAAAAATATCCACAAACAGATTTTTCAACCGCCAGTGCATCTTTAATTTTTAAAAATGGTGTTGGTTATAATAAAGATTTAAACTTACAAGCGCCGCTAATAAGAGTAGGTGGTAGAGGCTCGGTAAATCTCAAATCAGATTCATTAAATTATCTCGCCAAGGTTTTACTCACAGATAAAAAAACCGGACAATCTGGCAAGAGTATCCAACAAAGTAGTAAGTTAAAAATCCCTATAAAAATAAAAGGTCCATTTTCAAATCTTGATATTAGTATTTTAATAGCAGATGCACTCAAAGAGCAATTAAATCAAGCATTAGATCAGAAAAAAGCAGAGTTAAAAAACAAATTAAATAAAAAAGTTGATGCAGAAAAAGCCAAACTAAAAAACAAAGCAGACAAAGCCAAAGCAGAACAAAAAGCAAAATTAAAAGCAAAAGTTGATAAAGAAAAACAAAAACAACAAGATAAATTAAAAAATAAACTAAAAAATCTATTTTAAGAGTTGAATTATGACATTAAAATTTACTAAACTATTGGCTGTATTGGTGGTTTTATTTATGCAAGTTGATATAGTGAGGGCATTAGAAACCCAGACAACTGATGACTTACCAACACCAACAAAAAAATTAGACTTGTATCCTACTTATCTTATAAGTCCAAATATCTCATTTGCCAACTATCCTTTAATTTTTTCAGGTAGTGTGTCTTTAGTATACCCCTTGGGACAACAAGAATCACACCATATAGCAACCTCAACCTCAGTATTGGCAGGCATAGAAGCCGGCATAGGGGGAGGCATATTATCAACAGGTTTGTTTTTTCCATACTACCAAAATTCAACAAGTTATGGTGGCTTGAGTTTAAAAATAGCCAGATTAAACACTTGGTTAATTCCATCCAGAAAAAATAAAACCTATAATGGTATAATAATCAAAGAATCAATTTATAACAAAGGTTCAGCGTTTTTTGTAGGACTCGGATATTTTAAATCGGTTGATGGTTATAAAGATATACCTTATATATCGTTCGGTATAGGATGGTAAAAAACTCTCATTATGAGCAAAATTCATAAAATCATTATTATATATCAATAATTTTCATAGTATAAAACCTATAATTACTAATTTTTAAGAGAATAAATTATGGTAAATTCATATCTTTTTACCTCCGAATCCGTATCTGAGGGACATCCAGATAAAATGGCAGATCAAATCTCAGATGCTGTTTTAGATGCAATAATCATCAAAGACAAACATGCCAGAGTCGCTTGCGAGACAATGATAAAAACGGGTATGGTGATTCTTGCAGGAGAGATTACAACCGATGCTTGGGTAGATGTTGAACAAATTGTTCGCAAAACCGTGCTTGACATAGGTTATAACCATTCGGAGTTGGGTTTTGATGGCAATACCTGTGCTGTTTTAAATGCCATTGGTAAACAATCATCTGATATTGCTATGGGGGTTGATAGAGCCACTGATGAAAACCAAGGAGCAGGCGACCAAGGTTTGATGTTTGGTTTTGCCTCAAACGAGACAGATGTGCTGATGCCTGCCACTATTACCTATGCCCATCGGTTAGTGCAACAACAAGCAAAAATGCGTAAAAGTGGCAAGGTTAAGTGGTTGCGGCCGGATGCCAAAAGCCAAATAACACTAAAATATGAAAATGATCAACCAGTTGGCATAGATGCTGTTGTTTTATCCACTCAACACGATGACAATATCTCCCACAAGCAAATTTATGATACAGTGATGGAAGAGATTATAAAACCCATTTTACCAAAAAATTGGTTAGATAAGTGTGCCAAAGAAAATATTCATATCAATCCTACTGGTAATTTTGTCATCGGTGGACCTATGGGGGATTGTGGTTTGACAGGACGCAAAATAATAGTTGACACCTATGGGGGAGTTGCCCGTCACGGTGGTGGTGCTTTCTCTGGCAAGGACCCATCAAAGGTCGACAGAAGTGCCGCTTATGCGGCGCGCCATGTAGCAAAAAACATTGTCGCCGCAGGTTTGGCAGACAAATGTGAATTACAAATATCCTATGCAATTGGAGTGGCTCGCCCTACATCAATTAGCATCAACACCTTTGGTACCGGCAAAATATCTGATGATAAAATTATTCAACTAATAAATGATAATTTTGATTTGCGTCCATATGGACTAATAAAAGAGTTGGATTTAATTCAACCAATTTATCAGGCAACTGCCAGTTACGGGCATTTTGGCAGAGAAGACATCAATCTCTCATGGGAGAGATTAAATAAAGTTAAAAATTTACAAGGATAAAACATGACAAACGATTACAAAGTAGCAGACATCAGTTTGGCTGATTGGGGGGCAAAAGAGGTAAAAATTGCCGAAATAGAAATGCCAGGCTTGATGGCTTTGAGAGAAGAACATAAAGGCAAGAAGCCTTTAAAAGGTGCTAGAATCGCAGGATGTTTGCATATGACAATCCAAACCGCAGTTTTAATTGAAACCTTGATTGATCTCGGAGCAACAGTGCGTTGGTCGTCTTGCAATATATTTTCAACCCAAGATCATGCCGCAGCCACAATAGCCGCCCAAAATATTCCAGTTTTTGCCTGGAAAGGCGAGAGTGATGAGGAGTTTTGGTGGTGTATAGAGCAAACAATCAAAGGGCCTAATGGCTGGTTGCCAAATTTAATTTTGGATGACGGAGGGGACTTGACCCAAATTATGCACGATAAATATCCAGAACTTTTAAAAGATATAAAAGGTTTGTCTGAGGAGACGACAACTGGCGTGCATCGATTATATGAAATGGCAAAAGAAGGTAGTTTGAAAGTGCCAGCCATCAATGTTAATGATTCTGTGACAAAATCAAAATTTGATAATTTATATGGTTGTCGTGAATCACTTATGGACGGCATAAAACGAGCCACAGATGTAATGATTGCCGGCAAAAAATGTGTAGTTTTGGGTTATGGAGATGTCGGCAAAGGTTGTGCCGCAGCCTTCAAAGGTCTCGGTGCACAAGTATTTATAACCGAAATTGATCCAATTTGTGCATTGCAAGCCTCCATGGAGGGTTTTAGTGTGGTGTCAATGGACGAGGCTACCAATTACGGTGATATTTTTGTCACTACCACCGGCAATGTCCATGTTATAACTCACGACCATATGGTGAATATGAAAAATGAGGCGATAGTTTGTAATATAGGGCATTTTGATTCAGAAATTGATATAGCATCTTTGCGACAATACAAATGGGATAACATAAAACCGCAGGTAGATCATGTTATCTTTCCAGATGGTAAAAAAATAATTGTGCTTGCCGAAGGACGGTTAGTGAATCTCGGTTGTGCCACAGGACATCCGAGTTTTGTTATGTCAGCTTCTTTTACCAATCAAGTTTTGGCGCAAATTGAATTATGGCAAAATAGCGAGAATTATCAAAATCAAGTTTATGTTTTACCAAAAATTCTTGATGAAAAGGTCGCCCGTTTGCATTTATCAAAACTTGGAGTTTATCTTACAGAGTTAAATAACACCCAAGCGGAGTATTTGAATATTAATAAAAAAGGTCCATATAAATCTGATACATACAGATATTAAATGGAATTAAAAACGATGATAAGTGTTGAATTTTTCCCACCCAAAACAACAAAAGGAATTGAAAACTTATCATCTGCTATTGATGAATTACAACAAATCAAGCCTGCATATCACTCGGTAACCTACGGTGCAGGCGGTAGCGGACAAAACTTTACTCAAACAACTGTCTTATCAATCCAAAAAAAAGGTTTTACAGTTGCCCCCCATATATCCTGTGTAAATAGCACAAAATCTAATATCAAAGAGCAGTTAGATCAGTATAAAAATAATCAAATTGATAGATTAGTAGTTTTAAGAGGAGATTTACCATCAGGCGCCCGTGAATATGGTGAATTTAATTATGCCTCTGAATTAGTGGAATTTATTAACATACAATATCAAGGCTTTTTTAAAATTGAGGTAGCAGCCTATCCTGAGCAACACCCCCAAACCCTAAACCCTATTACGGACATAAAAAACTTTAAAAAGAAAATAGATGCCGGTGCCACAGGTGCAATTACCCAATATTTTTATAATCCAGATAGTTTTTATCAATTTATCGACGAGTGCCAAAAACAACAAATCAATATCCCAATTGTAGCCGGAATTATGCCAATCACCAACAGCCAAAATCTCAAAAGATTCTCACAAATCTGCGGTGCTGAAATTCCTCGTTATTTAAATAATTATCTTAATCTGTATGAATACAAACCTGATGAGTTGATAAAATGGACGACCCCCATCGTGGCAAAAATGTGTCAAAATCTAATTGATAATAATGTTGCAGGCTTGCACTTTTACACAATGAATAAAGCCCGGCCCACGACAGACATATACAATTTATTAAAACTATAAACCAATTGAGGATAATATCTCGCCTGCTCCTTGTTTTAATAAATCATCTGCCACTTTGTTACCAATATTCACAGCATCAGTCATATCTCCACTGCCACAAGCTTTGAGTAATGCGGTGCCATCAATGCTTATAACTCGTGCATTTAAAGTAATTTTATTGTTATCATCAATCGTGGCATATCCTGCAATCGGCACTTGACAACCGCCATTTAATTTTTTATTTAATGCTCGCTCAGCGGACACACAATAATAAGTTTTTTTATCACTAAGCTGTTGAATTAAACCCTCAACTACTTTATCATTATCACGAATTTCAATCCCCAGCGCACCTTGTCCGACCGCAGGTAAAATAATCTGTTCTGAGATAGAATGCTTAATTCTATCATTAAAACCCAATCTTATCAAACCTGCCTCTGCCAAAATAATCGCATCATATTGTCCGTCATCTAATTTTTTAAGCCGAGTATTAACATTGCCACGCAAATCCATTATTTTCAAATTAGGATATAAAAATTTTAATTGAGCGCCGCGGCGAAGAGATGAGGTGCCAATAACAGCATCCACAGGAATTTGTTCTAATTTTTGATATTTATTAGAAACAAAAGCATCAAAGGGAGATTCTCGATTACAAATCGCTCCGAGTTTCAAACCGGTCGGAAAATCCATCGGCACATCTTTGATTGAATGCACCGCAATATCTGCTTTTTTATCTAATAAACCCTGCTCTAATTCTTTGACGAACAACCCCTTGCCGCCAATTTTTGCCAAAGGGGTGTCTAAAATTTTATCACCCTGGGTTTTCATTTTAAGCAAATCAATTGTTAAATTAGGTTGGATTTTTAAAAGTCGTTGTTTGATATATTCTGCCTGCCATAAAGCCAACGGACTGACTCTGGTAGCGATTGTTAATTTTTTTAACATAAATTTTTTCTATAAAAAACAACACACTATAACAATTTTTTATGTATAATGTTGCTTTTAATTTTAATTTGATAATTATGGCAGGACATAGCAAATGGGCGAACATTCAACATCGCAAAAAAAAGCAAGACAATAAAAGAGGCAAGGTTTTTACAAAAATTATCCGTGAAATAACCGTAACATCAAGAATGGGAGGGTCAGATATGACATCCAACCCTCGCTTGCGGCTTGCTGTTGATAAAGCTCTGGGTGCGAATATGCCAAAAGATACAATTGAGCGCGCCACCAAAAGAGGAGCGGGCGAATTAGAGGGTGTGCAATATGCTGAGGTGCGATATGAGGGTTATGGTCCGTGCAGTGTCGCTTTTATGGTGGATTGCCTGACAGATAACCGCAACCGCACAGTCGCCGAAATCCGTCATGCTTTTTTAAAACACAACGGCGAATTAGCCACCGCAGGATCAGTTGCTTTTTTATTCAACAAACAAGGACATATTTTATATCCACCAGAATCAGATGAAGATAAAATAATGGAAATAGCGATAGACAACGGAGCCACAGATGTTATAACCGAAGACGATAACAGCATCACAGTCATCTGCAATGAAGAGAGTTTTTTCAAACTAAAAGAAGAGTTAATAAAAAATAATCTCAATCCCACAGATAGCGATATTACGATGCAAACCACGACAAGTGTCGATTTAAATCAAGACGATGCCACCAAAGTTTTAAAACTAATTGAAACCTTAGAGGATTTAGACGACACCCAAGATGTCTGGACGAATGCCAATATCCCAGACGAGTTTTTTGATGAATAAAGGCAATTAAAAAACAAACATATATTGTAATGCGATCTGGTTGAGGGCAGATATAAAATACATCACAATTGGAAGTGGGACTTTAATCCCGCCCATAGTTCCGTATAAAAACAATGGGTTACAAGTTAAAAATAGAACCGCGATTTTATGGGTGGGAGGTTTTCAGAGCCTCCTTTTTTGAAAAACTATACGAAAATAATGAATATTGGTATAATAGTTATTAGGCAAAAAATTCAATATGTTAGAATATTTTAAAAAATTTCCAATGATGGTGCCTAGAATAGGATGTGATTATAAAAATAAACTTCATAAACGTTTACTAATAGTAGGAGAAAGTCATTATTTGCCAAATGAATCATCTACTCATTTGAATTCAGAAAATTGGTATAGAGATGTTAGTAAAAAAGATTTAACCGTCAAAGAAATACAATGGATTTCTACCGAAAATATTATTACAAGCTCATTAAAAGATAATTTTAAAAATAAAGCTCACTGGATATATAAAAATATTGCTTATGAGCTAAATGAATCAGGACTAAAATTGGATAATTTTAGAAGTGCTATAAATCATATTTGTTATTATAATTATTTTTTAAGACCTGCGAAGCAAGGAAAAAGTCTTGAAGTAGCAAAAAAAGATATTGAGACTGCAGAAGAAGTTTTAAAATGGTTTATTGAAAAATATAAACCTGAACTTATTATATTTACATCTTCGCTTGCAGGAATCAAAGCCAAACCAATACTTGATAAAGCAGAAATATCTTATGTTATAACTCCTCACCCTACTTGTCAATGGTGGAACAGAATTGCTAAAAAATATGGAAATATACGAGGTCGTGATTTATTTAGAAAGTTTTTAAATGAAAATAAATGGCATAATGTATAAGCTAAAATATTACAAAAACAAGCATTAAGTAAAACATTTTTTGAACTAGTTCCCACTCTGTGAGTGTGTGGGAACGCCTATCTTGGTTTTATTTTTAAAACTCGTTGTTTATTTGGGTATGCATTCCCACTCACAGAGTGGGAACGAGGGAGGTGTTCAAATATGTTGGCTGATTTATTTGATATATAAAACTAAACTACCAGTGGCGATTTGTTGATTATTGTTGTTAAGGGATAAAGCGATAAAATCATAACAATTGATGGTATTGTTTTGGTTGGTAAGTTTTGATTTTATAATAATTTTTGGTGGGACATCATCTAAAAAATCTATTTTTAAAATAATATTACTTGCCTTTATTAAGAATCCATCTTGGGTTTTGTCGTGGTTATTATTTTCTGTTGGTGTTGATAAAAACTGATGAGCTGCCATTGTTTGGGCGGCGAACTCGATAATATGAATTGTCGATAATTTATTGTTAAATCTCAGTGGGTTTTGTTGATCTAAATGTTTGGTTGTCTCGCAGATAATATTATTTTTGTCAAAACTTATTATTTTATCAATCATAATCGCCGTCCCTGAGTGCGGAATAATATCTGTTATATTTATATCATCAGTCATAATAATTTTATCTGTAAATCACTATTTTTTAAATATTGATAATTTTGAATTTGGTTTTTATTATTGATTTGTTGTAAAAACTGCCAAGCTTGATGAGCAGGATTATGCCAAAATGGGATATTTTCATTTTTAACTCTGTTATCTTTATTTTTTGGAGTTTTGTTGATTTCAATCTGGCAGATGTTTTTATTGTCTTTATTTTGTGAGTTGTTGCTATCCATTAAAAAAGAGATAGCACCGAGTGTTCGTTTACGGCTGGTAGTAATTTGTGGGTGAATATTATCATCAAACAAAACAATCAAAATTGGTTTTTGATATAGTTTAACTTTGATAGCTGCCTCCATTAAAGTTGTCGTGAACATATTATTATAATCTGTGCTAATGCTATTTATCGGCAAGTGAGATTTTATAGCAATACTACAATAACCAGATGGTGCATTATGGACGCTGTTATGAAAGTCCGCAGGAGAGATAAATTTATCAGAAGATGAGACGGCTTGACATAGTTTATGGGATATGTTGGTATCACCATCACAACTGGCAAAAATAATCTGAGTATCTTGAATATCTTGGTGCTGCAAAGCGACATTCACCGCAATTTTAATATGATTATTGGTCCGTCTTCGCTCGTTGCGTGGTAGGTTTTCAATTGGTTTTAAATCAATATCTTGGTTTTTTAAATCTGCAAAATTATTATTATTTTTTAAAAATTTTATTGCCTGTTCATAATTATCAATGCCATAGGTTAAAACACCGATAGATTTAATAGTAAGCTTGATAGGTTTCATTATTATTTACGAACTCCCTAAAATAAGACAACAATTATTGCCACCAAAACCAAAAGAATTACTCAAAGTTGTGTTGATTGCCGCCGGAGTATTTTTTAAGATAATATTTGCTGATAATTCTTTGTCAATTTTTGTCGTATTCATTGTGCCAAAAGCCATATTATTTTGAATTGATAACATACAAATAATTAACTCTACGATGCCAGAGGCTGCTAAGGTATGCCCGCTCCCGCCTTTGGTAGAGCTTGCCATAGTGTCATTAGAAAAAATATTTTTTATTGCCAAATCTTCTGTTTTATCATTGATAGCAGTGGCTGTGCCGTGCAAATTTATATAATCAACATCACAGGCGGACAAACCTGCGTTATCAAGAGCAGAGTTAATAGCAAGTTTTGCCCCCAGGGCATCAGGATGTGGCGTTGACATATGAAAACCATCAACACTTTCGCCAAAACCTTTGATTTTTATTATCTCTTTATTTTTATCATTGTCATCACATTTTTCTAAGATTAAAAATGCTGCCGCCTCGCCAAGCGATGTGCCACCACGATTCTCATCCCACGGTGCACATTTTTGTGCGGACAATAATCCCAAAGAATGAAAACCATAAATTGTTGTCAAACACAAACTATCACAAACCCCGACAATTGCCACATCAGATAAGCCAGCTTGAATATACTCCATCGCCGAGACCACCGCTTTGGCAGAGGAGGAACAGGCGGTTGATATCAGCGACATATGGGAGTTGATATTCAAATAAGACGAGACAAATTTTGCCAAAGAAAAAAATTGATGAGTGTTTTGGTAATTATCATTTTTGCTGTTATTTTGATAGGCTTGCTCGGTAGTTGTGATGCCAGAGGTGCTGGTGGCAAGAAATAGCGGAATATTATCGGAGCCGTATTTTTGTTTAATCCCCTCTACTTTTTGTTTAAAATTATCGGTATTGAGACAAAGTTGCGTCAGGCGATTATTGCGACAATCAGATTTTTTATAATCATCATCAATTTGATAACTTTTTAATTCTTTGACCTCGCCCAAATAGGTTTCAAAATCTACCTGTGAATAGTTTTGTGGTTTAAGTCCGCTTTTAAATTCCAGCAAAGATTTCAAAGTCGCATCAATACCGCAGCCTAAGGCACTTACCAAAGTTGCAGATGATATTTTAATTTCAGGTTTCATTATCATCAAGTTTGAAAATAAGTTTTAACAGCAAAAGCAAATTGTCCGACAAATATATCTTTGATAACACTAATATTATTTTGTTCATAAAACAATAACATAGCTTTTTTGTAATCAAGACTATCAACAGTGCGATACGATAAAGGGCATATTTTTTGGCTGATTAAAATTGCATTAGATACGATACGGGCAGTCCTTTTATTGCCATCGCTAAATGGTTGAATATATGAGATAAGAACCAAAGCTATCAAAGCGGCAGCAAAAGTATTTTTTTGTTCTTTGATAATATTACACATTGTATTAAGTGTCCCTTTAATTTGAAACTCATTGTCAAGAGGTTTAAAATTTGTTCCTTGAATTGCTACTAATCTTTGGCGAATATTCCTATCAATATTAAGGTTTTTTGTCAAAAGCATATGAATATTTTCAATTTTTGCAACAGAAATATCCTGCAAATAATCTGGGTTATCAACAATAAAATCCAAAGCACTTTTGTGGTTCAAAAGCATCGTTGCCTCATTATGAGTTTTACCTTTGGCAGTAATTTGCTCTTTTATTAAATTTTCAGTTTCTAATAATGAATAGGTATTGCCCTCTATCTGTGATGACTTCCATGACAAATCTATCGCTAATCTTTCTTGCTCTTGGTTAAACTCCCTCTGGCTTAATTTTTGAGTATTGTTTTGATGTTTTTTTTGTAGTTTTTGTAATTTTTTTTGTTCAGCTTGGGTAAATATTTCAACACCCATAAGATTACCCAACAAAGAAAAATTAAAACCTTTGATAATCTTTCTGTCGTCTATTTCTTGTTTATAATACTTCTCTATATCAACTCCCTCAAACAATTTGTAATGATTAGATAGCTGGTATTTGGTGGCTCTGCCGGCACCATTTGCCACAATAAATTTATTTTCTATCGCTTCTTTTAAAGCTCGTTTAACAGTCGCAAGCGATTTTGTGCCAAGTTTTTCAACAATAACAGATGAGGATATATTAGGGTTCAGTTTTAAAATTTCAATTATTTGGCTGTCAATTGGCATAATCGGCTCATCAGTTGTTAAAATACGGCTCATATTATAGCAACATTGTTTTATATTTGTTTATTTTTTGAGCCGTATTTATAAAGAAGCCTCTCCATAAATAAATCAAATTTTTATTTCTGTAATCGTATTTGTTAGGTTTTTTTGGCTGTTATTAAATACCTTTTGATAATTTTGGGTATATCCCTCATAAATACCCTGTTTGTTTTTGTTCTCCCACAACACCTTATGTTTAATGTATTTGTTGTTTTTAATAAAATTTTGGATAAGGTTTTGGTTTAAAAGATCTAATTTTTGATATCTTTGTTTTTTAGTTTTTTCATCTATTTGCTCTGACATTAAAGCGGCTTTGGTATTCTCTCTTGGTGAGTATTTAAAAATATGAAGATTGCCAAATTGTGCTTTCTTACAAAAATTATAAGTTGCCATAAAGCCATCATCACTCTCGCCCGGATGCCCTACTATTATATCAGTAGTAATATTAAAATTTTTATCCGTATTTTTGAGTTTTTTAAAAGTATTGAGATAATCGCTCGTTTTACCACGGCGGTTCATAAGTTTTAACACCCTATCACTACCGCTTTGCACCGGTAAATGTAAGTGGGGCATAAGACGAGGATTTTTAAAAAGCCTTATAAAATCAGCGGATAATTCCCACGGCTCCAAAGATCCTAATCTTATTCTTTGGATTTTGGTCTTTGATAAAATCTCTTTGATGAGTTGGGTTAAGGATAGGTTTATATCGCTGCCATAACCGCCCAGATGAATGCCCGTTAAAATTACCTCTTGGATTTGTTGCAACTCTAATTTTTTTATCTGTTGAATAATGTGGCGAATATCAACACTTTTTTCACCACCTCTCAATTTGGTAATAATACAATACGAACATTGATAACGACAACCGTCTTGCACTTTTAAAAATGCTCTTTGTCTTTTAAAACTCAAAAGATTATAATCAAAAGTTGTTTTTTGTGGTTCTAAGTTTAATTTGTCAATTACAATAGATGGTAAATTATGTTTGTGTTGATTAGGAATGCACAAAGATATTTTTATATTATCAGTGATAAAATCAGATTCAATAGTAGCAAAACAACCAGTTAAAATTATTTTTGCCGAAGGGTTATTTTGATGTAAAGATGAGATAATTTGTCGCGATTTTTTGCAAGCTGCAACAGTTACTGCACAGGAGTTTAAAATTAAAATGTCACAATTTATAGGTTTTGGTGAGACAATAAAGCCACAACTGGCAAACACGGATGCCCATTGATGAGATTCTGCCTCATTAACACGGCATCCTATGGTTTGGAAGTTTACCTGTATGGGTTTGGGATTAGGGCTTGAGACCAAGTTTTTGAAAAATTGTAGCAGCAGGACAAATGCCCGTGAAAGCAGATTGAAGTAAATTAGCCCCTACAAAAACTGTAAGCCATACAAAATATGGACTCACATAATAGGTAAGCACGACTGATAATAAAATCATTGCCCCTGCCATAGCACGGACAGCATTTGAAACACTCATAAAATACACCTTAAAATAAAAAACTGCTATAATAGCAAATTTTAAAATAATAATATACAAAAAATGAAAACATTGCTGTTGATGGCTTTGGTGTCCTTAATATTTTTTGCAATCTGGCAAAGAGTTGATGATAAAGATGAGATAAAAATTATAAAATATTTTGCCTATTATGCTGGCTGGTTTTTTGCGATAATGGCAGCTATATCAATTTTAATTGCATTTTTTGCTGGATTATGAATAACAAAATTAAAAAAATTCTTATTGTTCGCCCTGATAAAATAGGAGATTTGGTTTTAATTTTGCCTGCCATTTTATCTTTGCAAAAAAACCTACCGACTTTACAAATTAGTTTATTAGTGTCCTCATATGCAAAAGATTTAACAGATTTTATGGAGAACATTGACAAAATTATTATTGATAATCAAGATATAAAAAAATTAACTACTGAAATTAAAAAATATCAATTTGATGCTGTGATTAGCCTATTTTCTACTTTTCATATTGCCAGAGTTCTCAAAAAAACAAAAATCCCGATAAGGATTGCTCCTGCTACTAAAATCTGGCAATTTTATTATAATCATCGCATTCCCCAAAGACGTTCACTGTCATTAAAACCAGAATATGAATACAATACAGATTTAATCTCTTATTTTGTCACAGCATTTTTTAAAACAGATTTACAACAAAAATCTCCACCTTATTTAAAATTAGAGCAAAAAACAAAACAACAGGTTTTAAGTCAATTTTATCAAAATTATCCAGAATTAGAAAATAAAAAAATAATCTTTGTTCATCCAGGATCTGGTGGCTCGGCACAAAATTTAAATTTGGAGCAGTATGCCAAAATTATTATTTCTTTGATAAAAAAGGGATATGTTCCAATTATAAGTCCAGGAGTATCGGTAACAGAACAAGAAAATGCTTTAATTTTACAAAATATAATAAAAAATAAAAAAATAAAAATTTATCAACCAGAAAAAAAACACAGCAGTTTAAAAGATTTTATCAAGCTCCTATCAATAGTGGATGTTTTTATCGCAGGTTCGACAGGACCTTTACACATAAGCGCTGCTTTTAATAAAAAAACAATTGCTTTTTATCCTAATCGGCAATCGGCTACTGCTATCCGCTGGCAAACAATAAATGCCAAAAACAATCGACTATATTTCTCTCCACCGCAAAGCTGTGATGATATGACCAAAATTGATATAGATAAAATAATTCCTCAAATAATCTCATTCATCAAACAATAAATTTTTTTACTTCCTCGTTTTTGTATTTTTTTTAAATAAAATTATCAAAAATTTTTAATAACAAATAAAATGAGATGTTCAAATGTAACCCTATAAGTTAATATGATTTTATGATAGATAACCACTATATATTGTATAAAAAATATTATAACAATCTATATATAGTGTTTCTTTTATTTGCATAAATTATTAAAAAGATTTACAATTCATTATTTTTTACAAAATATTTTATATGTCACAGTTATTAAATTCTAATCATTCATCTTCATACAGGGTCCTACGTCGCAACGGAAAAGAAACAGATTTCAATGTCGATAAAATCAAAAATGCACTTACCAAGGCATTTGTTGCTACCGAGGGCGATGATGGATCGCGCGCCCAACACATTCACGATATTGTCGCAAAACTTACCAACCAAGTATGGGATGCCCTCACTCGCTCACGCATTGAAGGTGCTATTTTTCACATTGAAGATATTCAAGATCAAGTAGAATTATCTCTTATGCGAGAGGGGCATCAAAAAGTAGCCCGTGCTTATGTTTTATACCGTGAGAAAAGAAACCAAGCCCGTCCTGACAGCAACCAAAAAACAAAAATAAAATCCACTGGTTTATCTACCATCACTGATGATAATAAAAAAATAATCCTTGATTTTGCCGAGTTAAAAAACATATGTAAAGATGCCTGTCATCATCTTGCCGGAGTGTCGGCAGATATTATCTATCAAGAAATTAAAGAAAACTTGTTTGATGGTATGCAACAGAGTAAAATTATAGATGTTGCCATTATGGTTGTAAAAACTATGATTGATAAAAACCCCAATTATGGTTTTGTTGCCAGCCGTTTATTATTAAACAAAGCTCGCACCGGGGCAACTGGTTTTTTATATGGCAACAATCAACAAAGAAAATCAAACTTAGAATGGCAGGATTTTTATAAAAAATATTTTAAAGACTATATCAACAAAGGTTGTGAACTAAACCTTTTAGATAGCAGATTATGTAGCGAATATGATCTGAATGTTTTATCAGATGCGATTGATGGCAACCGTGATTTAAATTTTAATTTTTTAGGATTACAAACACTATATGATAGGTATTTAATTCATCAAGGAGAGACGAGGATTGAATTACCGCAGGCATTTTTTATGCGAGTAGCGATGGGGCTTGCTATTAACGAGATAAACCGCGAGCAAAAAACAATTGAGTTCTATAACTTATTATCAAATTTTGATTTTATGTGTTCCACCCCGACCCTTTTTAATTCAGGAACATTACGACCACAATTATCCTCCTGTTATTTAACTACTATCCCCGATGATTTACAAGGAATATTTGAGGGCATAACAGACGATGCAATGCTCTCCAAATTTGCAGGAGGGCTTGGCAATGATTGGACGCAGGTGCGAGCGATGGGTTCACATATCAAAGGCACCAATGGCAAATCACAAGGAGTTGTGCCATTTTTAAAAGTAGCCAACGATACCGCTGTGGCAGTAAATCAATGTTTTGCAACCGATACTAATGTTTTTATCCCAGATGGCATCTGTCAAATAAGCAAGATTAAAAAAGGAGATTTAGTGCTTGGAAATAGTGGTAATTATCGTGAGGTTACAGATACTTTTACTTACAACCAAAAAGATAAAATGTTACAAATCAATATCGAGCATTCTATCAAACCATTAAAAATAACAGATGGTCATCCTTTGTATGCCCTGCAAAATGTGCCATTAAAACAAGCAAATCACCGCACTTATGATTGGTTAAAAAAAGGCAAAATCAAAACACAATGGACTGATGCAAAAAACCTTAAAAAAGGAGACTTTGTAGCTCAGGTTATCCCCCAAGAAGTTGTGCCAGTTGCTGACTTTGACTGTGATGATGCTCGTATGTATGGAATTATGTTAGGCGATGGACATCTATCAAAAAATGGCTCTGAGTGGGGAATATCATTTAATCCTGCCAAAGATAAACATATTAAATTTGTTGAAAGCTATCTAAAAACTCGTAATATTCATTTTTATAAACATCAAAGAGATGCAAATTATTGTCAATTGAAGTGGGCGGCAGGTTGTGGAGTTGTGCGGTGTGCGACAACTGGCAGATTTGTTGAGGCAGGTGAAGACACCATGCCATTTTCTTATGATGATATTTATAATAAAAATCATCAAAAAATTATTGCCAGAAAATTTAACCATTTACCACCACCACAAACATTATCTCTTATTCATGGTTTGTTAGAGACGGATGGCGGAATATCAAGAGGTTGCGAGATATATTTTACGAACACCTCTGAATCTCTGGCTGAGGGTTTGCGATATCAACTTTTGCGTCTTGGTGTTCCAAGTGCAGGACAATATAGAGAGCATAAAAATGATCACACCGCTACAAGAGTAGATGGCACAAAAATAGAATTTAAAGGCATAACAAAGGCTTATGATATTCGCATTCCAGCTACGGCAGAAATTGCCCCTCTTGTAGATTGCAAAGTTATAAAAAAACAAAATTGGTTAAAAATTAACAATCATATTTTTTCACGCATTCGTGATATAAAATCTATCCGGCCTAATTCTTTTGTTTGTGATTTAAAAGTAGAAGGTGATGAATCTTATATGACAACATCAGTTTTAGCCCATAATGGCGGAAAAAGAAAAGGCGCTATGTGTGCTTATTTAGAAACTTGGCATTTAGATATTGAAGACTTTTTAGAGCTTCGCAAAAATACCGGCGATGAGAGACGGCGAACTCATGATATGAATACCGCCAACTGGATTCCAGATTTATTTATGAAACGGGTCATAGAAGAGAAAAACTGGACTTTGTTCTCCCCTGAGGAAGTGCCAGAATTACACGACTTATACGGCGATGACTTTGATAAAAAATATGCAGAATATGAAGACAAGGCAAATCAAGGCAAAATAAAACTTTTTAAAACTATGCCTGCGGTGGATTTATGGCGAAAAATGCTCGGTATGCTGTTTGAAACCGGACATCCGTGGATTGCATTTAAAGACCCTTGTAATATTCGCTCACCTCAACAACATTCAGGAGTTGTCCACTCATCAAATCTTTGCACCGAGATAACGCTCAATACGAACAAAGATGAAATTGCTGTTTGTAATCTAGGCTCAATCAATCTACCGGCTCATATTGATGAAAATGGATTAAACACCAAAAAACTTAAAAAAACAATCAAAACTGCAATGCGAATGTTAGATAATGTCATAGATTATAATTATTATTCAGTAGCCAAAGCACGCAATTCAAATCTCAAACATCGCCCGGTCGGCATAGGTTTAATGGGATTCAATGATGCACTTTATAAACAAAAAATCCCCTATTGCTCCCAAGAGGCGATTGATTTTGCTGATACTTCAATGGAGCAAATAAGTTATAATGCGATTGAGACATCTGCTGATTTATCAGTTGAGAGAGGCTCATATGATAGTTTTGCAGGGTCCACTTGGAGTCGTGGAGAAGTGCCAATTGATAGCTTAAAAGATTTAAAAAAATATCGTGGTGATTATTTGCAAACAGATACCGGCTCTAAATTAGACTGGGATAAACTGCGCCAAAAAGTTAAAAACGGGATGCGAAACTCCAACACCATGGCAATCGCGCCGACTGCCACTATCTCTAATATTTGTGGAGTAAGCCAATCTATTGAACCAACTTATCAAAATCTCTATGTAAAATCAAATCTCTCTGGTGAATTTACCGTTATCAATCCATATCTTGCCAAAACTCTGCAAGAGAATAATTTGTGGGATGATTTAATGATAAATGATTTAAAATTTTATGACGGTAGCATCCAAGACATAAAACGAGTGCCAGATAACATAAAAAAATTATTTCCTTGTGCTTTTGAGGTAGATTCAAGATATTTAATAGAGGCAGCCGCTCGTCGCCAAAAATGGATCGACCAAGCCATAAGTTTAAATTTATATATGGAAGAAGCATCAGGCAAACTATTAGACAATTTATATAAACTTGCCTGGGTGCGAGGTTTAAAAACAACCTATTATCTAAGATCAAAAGGCGCCACAGGCGTCGAAAAAAGCACGGAGGCAACCGCCATGAATACCGAATCCACGACAACCAACAATGAAACAAGAGAGCCTGCCGCCTGTTCCATCTTAGATCCCGAATGCGAGGCTTGCCAATAATTATAAAACAAAATGCCAAAAATAAAAGACATTCCAAAAGTTGATAGACCGCGTGAGAGATTGCTTGCAAAAGGAGCAAATGCTCTATCAAAAACAGATTTGTTAGCAATTATGCTAGGCAGTGGTATAAAAGGCATAAATGTTCAATCTTTGGCTAAAAAAATTATTACCAAATTTAATAAGAGTTTTTTAGATATAAGTATTGATGATTTGTTAAAAATTAAAGGAATAGGACAAGCCAAAGCCTTGCAAATTTATAGTGCCATAGCCCTTATCAAACGTTTTTATCAAGAACAAAACAGCACCGATTTAATTGTCAAAAATATCCAAGATGTTTTAACCTTGACATTTGATATTAGAGACAAAAAAAAGGAGCATTTGATTTGTTTGCACCTTGATAGTCGTAATGCTTTAATTAAAAAAGAAACTTTGAGTATTGGTGTATTGGATAAAAGCCTTGTTCATCCAAGAGAGATTTTTGCAAGTAGTTTAAAATGTAAAAGTGCCAGCATAATTCTTATTCACAACCACCCAAGTGGCAACCCTGCTCCCAGTGAACAAGACCAAAAAATAGCAAAAAATATTAACAAAGCCGCTCAAATTATGGGTATTGCTCTATTAGATTTTGTCATAATAGCCAAAGACGGACACACCAGTTTTTATCAAAAAATACAACCCAATAAAAATTTAGATTATGTTGCTGATGGTTTTCAAATGGGTTTGTTTGATTTGTCAGAAATTGAAAAACCTATTTATAAAAACAATAAGCATTATTTTCAACAAAAAAAATCAAAGTTAGGGCATTTTCAATTACAAAATCGCAGATATTTGGGCAATAAATACAAATTACTTGGTTTTATTGAAGATATTGTCAATCAAAAATGCTCTGGAATAAGATCATTTTGTGATATTTTTGCTGGCACTGGTGTGGTTGGAGAACGTTTTAACAACAGAAACATTAGCATTATTTCTAACGACTTTTTGTCTGCAAACCATATCTGTTTGCAAACTTTTTTAAATACAACAAAACAAATAAACATAAAAGAAAAAATAAACTATTTAAATAATGTAAAATATGACGAAAACTATTTCTCGAAAAATTTTGGTAATCGTTATTTTTCTATGAAAAATGCTAAAAAAATCGGTTCAATCAGAGAAGAGATTGACAATATAGCTGGCAACAATCAAGAAAAAAATATTTTAATTTGTTCTTTATTGTATGCTACTGATAAAGTTGCTAATACAGTAGGACATTACGATGCTTTTCGTAAAAAAATAGATTCAATCAAACCAATTCATTTACTTGTTCCAAATATTGATTATTCACACAACACCGACAATCAAATTCACCAAGAAGATGCCAATAAGTTAATAAAAAAAATATCTTGTGATGTGTTGTATATTGACCCACCATATAATTCACGTCAATATTCAGATGCATATCATTTATTGGAAAATCTGACAGAGTGGAAAAAACCAGAAGTGGTTGGTATTGGTAAAAAAATGGACAGGAAACACATAAAAAGCGACTATTGTATAACAAAAGCAACTTTAGCATTTTCTAACTTAATCAATGATGCAAATTGTAAACATATTTTATTTTCATACAATAATACAAAAGATTCAAAAGATGGTCGTTCAAATGCTAGAATTAGTGATGAAGATATTTTGAATATTTTAGATAACAAAGGAAAGGTGGATATTTTCGAAAAAGATTATAAGACATTTACTACTGGTAAAAGTAATGGCGATAATAATGCAGAAAGAGTTTTTTATTGTGAGGTTGAATGATGAATGAAAAAATAGAACAATTAAGTCAAGATATATCAGAATCCAATGAAATTAATCCACATGTTATCGATGTTGATTTAATAGAAAGCCATTCTAAAATAGTGGTAAATTTGCTTAATGGCAACGAGACAACTAGCGAAATATTGCACAATCGATACTATCATTTTAAATTTAAAGAACCAATTTACATTCATGAAATTATGTTTGTGCCAGAAGATGGCACAAATTTATTAGGTTTAGAGGTAACAAGCACTGATTTTAAAGACGAAGAATCAACAATAATATTTTCTAAAAAAGAACATGTAACTGCACTACCGAGAAAGGTTATTAAAGAGTTTAAAATTAAACCTAAAAAAAGATTGCTACAACAAGCTAAACTAAAAAAAATAGAATTAACAGGTTTTTTAGTAGATGAGTTAGATTCTGTAAAAAACAAAGTTAAAGAAGTTGCAAAATATAAAGTTGATTTACAAAAAAAATTAGATGAGTTAGTAGAAAAAAACAATGATTTTAAGGCTAAAGAGAATACATTAAATGCACTAAATGAGAATATACCAAAATTAAAAGAGAATAAGGCAGAGCTTGAAAATGCCATGAGCAAACTAGAAGCCCAAAGAACATTGTCAAAAGAAGACAATCAGACTTTGAAAGATAGCACTGCCCAACTTCAAGCAAAATCTGATAATCTTAATCTAGAAATATCAACAAATAAGCAAAATTTAAAAAAATTAATAGCCGATAAAAATATATTTTCTACTGAAATGAAAGAATATATTAAGCAGGCAAACCAGCACATAAGAACATATTTTTTTTTAGCATTTATACCTTGGTTTTTGATAGCATGCATTTCTTACCTGTTATTTAATAATGCTGCCGATTTGTCTGCGATATACAACACAACTGATGGTGTTGATATATTTGCTATATTTTGGACAAGACTACCATTTGCAATAATAACAATATCTATATTGTTTGTTTCTTATGAAATATCAAAAGTATTTGTACAAAACATGATGAAAATACAATCTCAAAAGAGAATATTTGCAAAAATTGGAATTGTTGCTAAAGATGTTGCCGACAGTTCAGTTTTAGAATTAAAAGATCTATCTGATAGCGATAAATATGAGTTAAGAATAAGATTAAAAATGGACTTACTTAAAGCACATTTGAGCAATGATATTGGTGAAGATTATGAATACAAAATAAAAACATCTCTGATTAGTCATTTGCTGAAGTTATACAACAAACAACCTAACAAGAAGCAATGAAAAAACTTTGGTCAATATCAACAACACTTAGAAACCCTGAAAGATTGAGAAGCTTTCTGGCAGTGTTGCGAGAAATGGAGGGGCAAGTTTGGACAAAGAAAAACCAAATTAACTTCCAAATTAAACTAATTCAAAATAGAGTTTATGGCTTTGGCAAGCCCCAGTTTTACAATGGGTTAATGCAGAAACAGATAGACTTAGTAGACGACACAACTTGGCCTATTTCTTTTCAGCAAGCAACAGAAATTTTTAACCAAAAACAATATACTGACCCTGCAATGCGTGGCAGAACATCATACAAGCCACTTGAAAAAATTGGGTTGGCTAATATCATTGATGATAAAATTAACATAACTAGTTTAGGAGAATATTTGTTGGGCTATAATTATGATCTTGGAGAATTGTTTTTCAAAAGTTTTTTAAAATGGCAATATCCAAACCCAGTAGATAGAGAATTCAGTGACGGCAACATTTACAACCTTAAGCCATTTTTAGCAACGTTGCACCTAATCAACAAAGTTAATAAAATTTGTAAAGAAAAAAATATTAAAGAAAAAGGCATATCAAGGCTTGAGTTTGAACTGTTTGCTTTAACTTTGATAAACTACAAAGATATAACAACACAAGCAAAAAAGTTAATTAAATTTAGATTGGCTTTGTTAAAAATAACCACACATAAAGATAAAAACGATTTCATTTCAAACTACAAAGAAGAATTATCTCTGAAGTTCAGCAATGTTTACAATTCAAGAGATTATGTTGATAATGCAATATGGTATTTTAGAATGACTCGTTATATTTATATTAGAGGTGGCGGTTATTATGTTGATTTGGAGCCTCGCAGAATGGTTGAAATTAATAGTTTGCTTAATACTTATGATGGTGGCTGTGAAACCTTATCAAAAAAAGAATATACAGAGTATATTTCAAACATTGATTTACCAATTTTACCGTGGGAAACAAAAGAAAAACTTACCGAAATCTATAACAAATTAGCACAAGATGTTAATAATTTAGAATTTGAATTAGAGCAAAACTCTTCTGTTTTTGAAGCAATAACCAATATTAGTGATTTAAAAAATACAATAGAAAACATTAGGGAGTATAGAACCAAATTACAAAATTTAATACTTAAAAATGAATTAACTGAGATTTCTAAAATAGATGAGGTTGTAAAAAACTTAACAAATATCAGAAAATCAGCAGATTTAAAACCAAGCATTGCATTAGAAAAATATATCACCATAGCCCTAAACATTATCAATGATGCCAAAAATATTCAAGCAAATGCTAAAGTCGGAGATGATAATGAATTTATTTTTACTGCTCCATCAAACAAGCCAGATATAGAGTGTTATTATGATAGTTTTAATTCTATTTGTGAGGTTACCATGCTAATTGGCAGAGATCAATGGCATAATGAAGGACAGCCAGTAATGAGACACTTTAGGGATTTTGAAATCAAATCAAATCAAAAACAAAATTATTGTTTGTTCGTAGCCCCCAAAATACACCGCGATACCATAAACACTTACTGGACTTCTACTAAGTATGAATATGAAGGCGCTAAACAAAAAATAGTGCCATTTACAATAAATCAAATAATTGAAATACTAAAAATAATTAAAGATATTAGAAATAATAGCAACGATATAACAAATCTGCAATTCAAACAATTATTAGATGATATTGTCAATATAACAAACAAATCTACAAAATCAGATGACTGGTTGAGAAAAATTCCAGAGTGCATAGTGGAATGGAAAGATAATATTGAAAGTGTTGCAACATGAAAACTAATATTGTTTACAATGATGATTGTGTAAAAATTCTCAATTCAAAAATTGATAAAAACTCTGTTGATCTTATTTTTGCAGATCCACCATATAATTTATCAGGAAATGGTTTAAAGTGGAAAGGCAATAAAACAGGCGGTGATTGGTATATGGTTGACGAGGCATGGGACAAGATGACAGCACCAGAATTTTTGAAATTTACAAGGCAATGGATTGGTGCTTGCGATAGAGTATTGAAAAGCAAAGGTTCAATATATATTGCTTGTAGTTATCATAATATTAGTGAATCCATGCTTGTTTTAAAACAATTAGGCTTTAAAATTAACAACATCATTACTTGGTATAAAACCAATGCTATGCCAAATATGACAAAACGAATTTTTACTCATTCTACAGAATTTGTTATTTGGGCGGTTAAGGGCAGTGGCTGGACTTTTAATTACGAAACTTTAAAAGACATTAATCCAGAAAAACAAAAAAATGGCAATAAAAAACAAATGCGAGATTTTTGGCAAATGCCATTAGTGCAAGGCAAGGAACGTATAAGAGGTGAAGATGGCAAGGCTATGCATCCAACACAAAAACCAGAAGAGATGCTAAAAAGAATTGTTCTTGCTAGCTCAAATGAAAAAGATACCGTGCTCGATCCTTTTGCAGGTAGTGGCACAACAGCATATATTGCGAAAAAATATAATAGGAGATACATAGCAATTGAAAATAGTTTAGAATATCTTAAAATTATTGAAAACAGATTAAAAAAATAACAAATGAAAACTAAACACAAAATTACATGTTTTTATGGGACGACTTAATGATAAATGATTTAAAATTTTATGATGGTAGCATCCAAGATATAAAACGAGTGCCAGAGGATATAAAAAAACTTTTCCCTTGTGCTTTTGAGGTGGATTCAAGATATTTAATAGAGGCAGCCGCTCGTCGCCAAAAATGGATAGATCAAGCCATAAGTTTAAATTTATATTTGGAAGAAGCATCTGGTAAAATGCTTGATAATTTATACAAACTTGCCTGGGTGCGAGGTTTAAAAACAACCTATTATCTAAGATCAAAAGGTGCCACCGGAGTAGAAAAAAGCACAGAGGCAACCGACAATAACCCCACCACGAATAACGAGCCACGAGAACCTGCCGCCTGTTCCATCTTAGATCCCGAATGCGAGGCTTGCCAATAATTATAAAACAAAATGCCAAAAATAAAAGACATTCCAAAAATTGATTCTGCGGTTAATCAAACAAAAAAAAGACCAACAAAATCTTTTCAGTCAGAATTGTTTGATTTTTCAAAACCACAAAAATCTATTTTTGAATCAAGCTCCAAAAACAAAATTAAAAAAATGCCAACATATATTAGTTTATTCAGTGGTGCTGGAGTTGGTTGTTATGGTTTTAAATTGGAAAATTTTAATTGCATCTCAACGGTAGAAATATT
This sequence comes from Gammaproteobacteria bacterium, assembly GCA_003645455.1. GTDB lineage: Bacteria > Pseudomonadota > Gammaproteobacteria > QNFE01 > QNFE01 > QNFE01. Next base: position 36,205 of record QNFE01000012.1, read on the forward strand.
AAAAAAAAGACTCAGCATTCAAATGCTTAATAATAAATGTTTATTTGAATCTGGCTATATTTGTGGGGATATTAGAAATACAGACATTAAAGATAGGTTAAAAAATAATCTGAAAAATTTTCTGAAAAATTCTAATAGAAAAGAGTTAGATGTATTGATTGCGACTCCCCCATGTCAAGGAATGTCTGTTGCAAACCACAAGAAAAAACATGAAAAAAGCAGAAATTCATTAGTTGTTGAATCAATAACATTGACAAAAAAGTTTTTACCTAGATTTTTTATTTTTGAAAATGTTAGCTCGTTTTTAAATACAATTTGCACGGATGTAGATGGAAAAGATAAAAAAATTAGCAAAGCAATACAGGGAAATTTATCTGGAAATTATAATATTTTTTCTAAAATCATAAACTTTAAAAATTATGGCAACAATTCAAGCAGAACCAGAACTATCGTTATTGGAGTAAGAAAGGATCAGCAAAATATAACTCCGTTTGATTTGTTTCCAGACATGCAAAAAGAAAAAAAATTGTATGATGTGATTGGAAAATTGCCATCATTAAAAATAATGGGGGAGATTTTAAAAGAGGATATCTATCATCAGTTTAAAAAATATACACCCCATATGAGAAATTGGATCTCTGGCATTAAAGAGGGAGAGTCTGCTTTTGATAATGCTGATGAAAACAAAATTCCACACAGAATTGTAAACGGAAAAATTGTTATAAATCAAAATAAAAATGGAGACAAGTATAAAAGACAATCATTTAATAAAGTGGCTCCATGCATCCACACAAGAAATGATATATTGTCAAGTCAAAATACAATTCACCCAAAAGATGATCGTGTATTTAGCATAAGAGAAGTAATGAAAATGATGACTATTCCAAAAAAATTTCGTTGGGGTCATCAATCAAAAGACGAATTAAATAATTTGTCGCTCATAGAAAAACAATTATATCTAAAAAAAGAAGAGATGAATATTCGTCAGTCTATTGGTGAAGCAGTTCCTACAAAAATTTTTCAACAAATTGCCAACAAAATAAAAAAACAGATTCTTAAAAAAAATATAACCAAAAAAGATGTTTTATCAATTGTTGATGACAATGATTTAAAACAAAATGACCACCTTAAATTATTTATTGAAAGCAACGAGTTAAAATTAGACTATACAACGTTATTAACAATAGCAGAGTTATCCAACTCAAAAAGAATTCAAAATTCAGCATACTACACAACACAAAATATTGTTTATTCTATTGTAAAGAGGTTACCGGACTCTAAAAACTATAAGAATCTTTCAATTTTAGAACCATCAGTTGGTATCGGTGCTTTTTTACCACTATTGCTAAAAAAATATGAAGATGTAAATAGTGTAACTATTGATGTAATAGATGTTGACAGTAACTCTATTGAGCTGCTTAAAATTATGCTTAAAAAAATTAAAATCCCCCACAATATAAAAATCAATTTTTTAAATGATGATTTTTTAACACATAAGTTTAACAAAAAATATGATATTGTAGTTGGAAATCCGCCATTTGGCAAAATAATAAAAAATAAAAAAAAGTTATCTAAATACACAACGGAGACCGAAAACAAAAAAACAAATAATATTTTTTCATTTTTTATAGAAAAAAGTTTAAAAGTAGGTAAAGCAGTTGCATTGATTGTGCCAAAATCATTGTTAAGCTCTCCAGAATTTAATAAAACAAGAGAAATATTATCCAAATATAACATTAAATGTCTTATCGATTATGGAGAAAAGGGTTTTAGTGGTGTAAAAATTGAAACTATTTCTTTTGTTTTGGATGCAGCTAAAAAATCTAATTCAGAAAATATGATTGAGGTAGAATCTTATATTACAAACAACATTAAAACTAAAAAACAAAAATATATTTTTGATAAAAATTTTCCATATTGGCTGATATATCGTAATCATTTTTTTGACAGCATTTCTAACAAATTAATATTTAATATTTTTATGTCTTTCAGGGACAGGCAAATTACAAAAAAACACACAACTAATATTGGAAAAATAAGAGTGTTGAAATCTAGGAACATTAAATCTAACAAGATTATCAATATTCCAGATTATGATTGTTTTGTTAACGATGTAGATAATTTTTCTGTAGGTAAGTTTTTAAATAAGCCTGATTTGGTGTTAATTCCAAATTTAACCTATAATCCTAGGGCTTGTTTTTTGCCTAAAAACAGCATTACCGATGGATCTCTTGCTATTTTATCACCAAAAGACAATAAAATAAATATCACCAACAAAGATTTGGATTACTTTAATACTGATGAGTTTTCAAAATTTTATTCAATAGCTAGAAACCGAGGAACAAGATCACTAAATATTGATAATAATTCTGTATTTTATTTTGGCAAATTAAAACAACCATGATAAAAATTGAAAAACATTTGTCACAACATAACTTAGACATCCGCAAAAGTGGAGATGCTCGTTTTATGGATCAAAAAGTGACCCCTGATGTTTTATGTGTTGTGGCAGATTGTGTTTTGCAGTTTTCAAAAGATGGGAACAAAAAAGAATTTTCAACAAAAAACATTTGGGAGAGTGAATATGCTAACGAAAATATAAAAGATATTTTTAATAAACCAGATGTATTAGATAAAAAAGCTAGTAGTGAATATGATAAGTTTTTTGCACAACCTTTAAGAATGTTAGCTTATTCCAAAATATTAAAATTAAGAAAAAAAGGAGGTAAAAATATTTTTACAATCAACAACAAAGAATTGCTGGAATTTATTTCTGTAAAAGAAAGAAATGCACTAACTTTTATTGTTTTGTATTTAGAAAAAATATTAAAAGACAGCGGTATTTTGCATTTATTCGAAACCTTTTTTAAAGACAACACTAAAAATAATTTCAATAACCTAAAAGGAGAATATGAAACATTTATAATTAAATGGACTCCAATAAATGGCAAAACTGAAGTTAGGAGAATTTTTACCAAAATTATAAACCCACTTTCATACAACAGAAAATCACACGGAACAAAAGGTGGTTTTTTTTCACAAGATGTTATCGGCTATGATGAGCTGATGTATAACAGAAAAAATTGGAGAGATGTTACTAAAATAAAAGGCGAGACAAGACAAGAGTATGAAAATAGAGCAAAACAGATTATTGAAGCACGAAAAAATGCTTTTGTTAGATTTACGATGGAAAAAGCAAAAAGATTGATAAGGGCAAGACATGTTGACATTAGTGAGGTAAAAGATAAATTAGCAGTCGGACAAGCAACACAAATTCATCATATTTTTTCAAAGTCAGATTATCCTGAAATTAAATCTTATTTGGAAAATTTGATATTATTGACAGCCACACAACATTCAACAAAAGCACATCCAAATAACAATACGAGATTAATCGACAAGGATTATCAGTTGCTGTGCTTGCTATCCAAAATGATTTCAATTAAAAAATCAGTAAAAGAATTAGATGATGGTTTTTATTCAAAAGACGATTTGATTCTTGTTTTAAATGCTGGAATTAAACCGCAAGAAAAATTTATTGCGAATAAAACTTTTGATGATATAGAGCAAAAAATAACTTATGAATATCACAGAAATTAAAAAATTTTAAAATTAAGGAGTAAAAAATGATAAACTGGGATGACCCATTAGCACCAATAACTCATGCGGATTCGGATGATAATCTGTTAATGGATGAGGCAAATGAGATACAAGAGGATAAAAAACAAGTTGATGAATCTGCGGAATTATTATCCATCGAGCCGATTAACCCTGACCACAAAAGAGTCGTAAACGGCCAGACGGATATAAATCAACTTGCCCCTTTTAAATATCCGTGGGCATGGGATTACTTTCTTAATGCTAATAAAAACCACTGGACGCCACTTGATATAAATATGACGCAAGATATTGCCGATTATAATCAAAAACTCACTATTGAAGAAAAACATGTTTATGATAATGTGTTGGCATATTTAACCACCTCAGATATTTTGGCGATGCGGAATATCGGCTTGGCAGTGATGGAGAAAATGACAGCGCCTGAATTACAAATTTATCAAGCTCGACAAGTATACGAAGAGGCTTTGCATTGTTATATTGACGGCACCCAAGTTTTAAGTGAAAATGGTTTTATTGATTTTAAGGATATCAAAAAAAGGACAAAAATAGCCCAATATAATGAAGACGGTAGTATTGAATTTGTTAATCATCTGGGTATAACTGCTGATGATTATACAGGAGATATGATAAGTTTTAAATCCGCAGTGTATAACAGTTGTGTGACTCCTAATCATCGTTGTGTAAGTATCAATGAAAGGGACAACAACAAATTAGAGATAATAGTTGCAGAGAAATTATCGCCCAGTAATAGAAAATTTCCAGTTGCAGGTTGTGTGCAAGATACAAAAAAACAAAAATTCTCTGATATAGATAAATTAAAAATTGCCTATCAAGCAGATGGCACAATTTGTAATGATGGTAATAAGTTAAAAGATGGCACAATTATGTATCGTTGGCATTTTAAAAAACAAAGAAAAATTGATAGATTATTAAATATTCTACAAGATTTAAAACTAAAAAATAAAATAAGTGATAATGAATATATTTATGCTTGGGTACCTGCAAACTACAATCTTGGCAAAGATTTTTCTTTTGTTGATTTAACTAATATTTCATATAACTATGCCAGAAATTTTATCAATGAACTTACTCTATGGGACGGCTCACAAAGCTCCCAAATGTTAAGATATTCATCAACTAATGAGTCGTGCATAAATATAACAAGTGCCGTAGCAACTCTTGCAAATTATAGAACAGGAGAGCACAAAACTAAAACCAAAACAGACACGGACTATTGGACTTTAAACTTTGTTGACAAAAATTATACATCTGGCAGAAGCATTAAAAAAACATATCAAAAATACCGGGGCAAGGTTTATAGTGTTGGTGTGCCATCAACTATGATAATCACCAAATATCAGGGCAAAATTTGCATAAGTGGCAATACCTGGACATATCAACATTGTATTGAAAGTTTAGGATTAGATCAAGCGGAGGTTTATAACCGTTATCGTGTTGTGCCACAAATAAACAAAAAAATTCAAATTACTAACCGCAGATTAGCCTCAATTTTGCGAGCAGATATTGACTTAAAAGATAGAAAAGAATTGGAAAATTTTGTTATGGCATATATCTTTTTTGCAGGGATTTTTGAGGGAGTTTGGTTTTATAATGGTTTTTCACCCATTTTTGCTTTGCAAAGACGTGGGATTATGAAAGGCACTGCCGAGCAATTTCAATACATTATGCGAGATGAGGTAATGCACTGCTCGTTTGGGATTAAAGTCGTCCGACAAATCATCAAAGAGGAGAATATAAAATTAGATCAAAAATTATTAGACGAGATGTTTGCCGAGAGTCTCGAGGCTGAGTCCGCTTATGCAAATTATTTATTGCCAGAGCCTATGATAGGATATTCTGCTCAAAATCATATTGATCAGTTTAAATATATTTGCAATCGCCGTGCTCGTCAGTTAGAAATTAAAGAGCCATATGATGATGCCATAAATGCCCTGCCGTGGTTAGATGAGCAAGCGAATTTACGCAAAGAGAAAAACTTTTTTGAAACTCGGGTTACCGAATATCAAACAGGTGGCGCATTAAAATGGGAATAAATTTTAATATTTTTTCGGTTTATATCTGAAATGCCCGCTAATTGGATAGTTAAAAAGCATATCATCTAATTTTGGTCCTAATCCTATGTTGTGAGCGATGATAGGGTTCAATGTTATTTTTGAGATTTTGTTGGTGACTATGCCAATATGAGGCAAGTGTCCCGGCAGCATCCAAGTTACTATATCGCCCGGTTTATAATCTTCGGAGTTTTTAGTGACAGGTAGTTTTTTGCCAAATCTTTTAAAAAAAACTTGTAAATTCGGCACTCGGCGATGATCAATGTTCTTATCAGTTGATTTCAAACCCCATATTCGTTCAGATGGATATTTAGAAAAGTTCTTTTTCATATCAATATGCACCAATTTTTGTAAATCTGTGCCAACTTTACGATAAGAGCGGATTATTACATCAGTGCAGACCCCAGTATTTGCAGGCACATCTCCATTAGGGTATGCAATTTTTTTGTATGAGCCATCATAAACTACATTTTGTGTGGTTCGTTCAATTGCCGCTTTAACAAAATCTTGTTGAAAATTATCAGCATAAATATCATTTGATAAGAAAAAAAGCAGGAAAAAGAAAAGTAATTTTTTCATATATGCACCAAAATATCAGATAAATTATGGCGAGATTTGGGTAACACAGCATTAAAATCTTGTTGTTGGTGATGATAACCGATACACAATGCCAGCTCACATTTAAAACCTGCTAATTCTTTTTTAAATTCTTTATTTACTAATTCGGTATCTATACCCTCCAAAGGTGTGGAATCAATTTGCAGCCTTGCCAAGGTATGCAGGGTATTACCCAGTGCAAGATAAATTTGGTTTTTGCACCAATTGCCGGTGTCTCCTTTTTCATCAGTATTGAGTTCGGCAAACATAAAACTTTTAAAAGCTGTCCCATGATTTTCAGGTTTTAATCTTTCATCAATTATGGCTTTATTTATTATTTTGTCATAATCATTTTTATTATACTGTGGATTATGGGCGAACAAAATTGTCTGGCAACTCTTGATAATATGCGGTTGATTGAACTGGTGTTTATTGGCAAAAGTCTCACTCATCCGCTGTTTTGCCTCATCGCTTGATATTACCACAAATTTCCAGGGTTGCGAGTTTATTGATGATGGCGATAATCGTATTGCCTCATATAAAATATCCAAATTCTCTGTTGATATTTTCTTATTAGGGTCATATGCTTTGGTGGCATGTCGCCAAAGTAAGTCTTTTATAATTGGATGTGTCATTTTATGTTAAATCTCCTAGATTTATTAGAGACCTTTGCATAATTCAAGTGCTGTTTAGAGAATGTGCGAGCATAGTGCATTTTTATAGCAAAAATGAGGAATATGGTAATTCCCCTTTGATGAATTTTTGCTATGAGTATATGCAACCTATTTGTTTTGTAAATTGTGCTTGAATTATGCAAAGGTCTCTATTAGTTAGTCAGTCCTTAAAAACCCACATAGTACCACACTAAATTTTCATTCTTTGTTTTTTGTTTTGTTTTATAAGTTTTTCTTGTCATTAATATGATTTTTTTGATTTATTTTCGGATATTCACT
>QNFE01000013.1 GCA_003645455.1 Gammaproteobacteria bacterium
ATAATTCGTCATTCCGTGCATCCCCTTACACCGTCATTCCGTGCATCCCCTTACACCGTCATTCCGTGCATCCCCTTACACCGTCATTCCGTGCATCCCCTTACACCGTCATTCCGTGCATCCCCTCGTCATTCCGTGCATCCCCTACACCGTCATTCCGTGCTTGATACGGAATCCATCCAACTACATGGGCGATTTTGCGGGATAAATTGATACTGAATTGGGTTCAGTATTATGAGAGTATAGGGATGAATACAGTTGTTTTTTTGTTCTCAACTATTAACTTTAAATTGTCAATTATTCCTGCCACAACCACAACAGAACGTCCCAAACCAATAAATATGGGGTTAAAATACTCAATTATATATTTAGTAATAGGGAGTATCAAAGAAAACAACAAAACACCCATCAAACCTTGAAACATACCCTTGGATTTATCACTCATATCGTTTCATTCTCTTGCAAAGTTAAAACCTCATAGCCTGTTTTTGTCACCAAAATAGTATGTTCCCATTGGGCGGATAGAGAGTGGTCGGCGGTCACAACAGTCCAATTATCTGCAAGCAATAAAGTTTTTTTCTTGCCGATATTTATCATAGGCTCAATGGTAAATGTCATACCTTCTTCTAAAACTGTCTCAACTTTTTCATCAAAATAATGTAAAACTTGCGGTTCTTCGTGAAAAGCTAAACCTATGCCATGTCCGCAATAATCCTCCACTACCGAGCAGTGATTTTTTTTGGCATAGCTTTCAATGGTTTTGCCGATTAGAGATAATTTTATGCCAGGTTTGACGACTCTTATGCCCCGCTTTAAACATTCATATGAAATATCCGATACCCTTTTGCCGGCGATTTTTGGTTTGCCGACAAAAAACATTCGGCTACTATCACCGTGATATAAATCTTTGATGATAGTTATATCAATATTGATTATATCGCCTTTTTTTAGTTTTTTATGGGTAGGGGTAGAGTGGCACACTTGATGATTTACCGAGGTGCAGATTGATTTGGTAAAACCGCGATAATTCAATGGTGCAGGAATTACTTTTAACTCCTCTATCATATGTTTGTGGCAAATGTCGTTAAGTTCAATTGTTGTGATGCCGGCTTTGATATAGGGTTCAATAAATTTTAAGATGCCGGCGGTAATTTTGCCAACCGCTCTCATTTTTTCAATCTCTTCTTTGTTTTTAATTGTGATATTCATAGGGCGAGAATTATACATTTTAAATTTTTGCTTTTTTAAATATATTGGTTTGTGTCCGTTTATCTGCATTCAACTATTTAGTTCTTTGAGCCTTTGCATAAACCAAGCACAATTTATAAAAGCACATTCTCTAAACAGCACCTGGTTTATGCAAAGGTCTCCTATAATTATATGGCAATTAAAAATAATAATACCCATATTTAAATAAAACCATAAAATAAATATGTTTTTATGGCATAATACCTGCTTTTTGTTATAAAGGATATATTATATGCGGATTATTTTACTCGGCGGTCCTGGGGCTGGCAAAGGCACACAGGCACAATTTATATGTGATAAATTCAATATTCCTCAAATTTCAACAGGTGATATGTTGCGAGCACAGGTTAAATTTGGCAGTGAATTAGGTCTGGAGGCTAAAAAAATTATGGATAAAGGTGGCTTGATATCAGATAGCATCATTATGAGTATGATGGAGGTCAGAGTTGTTGAGGATGATTGTAAAAATGGTTATCTTTTTGATGGCTTTCCACGCACGATTCCTCAAGCAAAATCTTTGAAACAAGCTGGAATTTTAATCGATGCCGTGATTGAGATTGCCGTTGATGATAATGAAATAATCAAAAGAATGGCAGGGCGAAGAGTTCATCTATCATCTGGTCGCACCTATCACACAGAATATAATCCACCAAAAATTGACGGCAAGGATGATGAAACAGGCGAGGATTTAATTATTCGTGATGATGACAAACCTGCCACCGTCAAAGAGAGGTTAAATATTTATCATTCTCAAACCGAACCCTTGATAAAATTTTATAACAACTATGCAAGCTCTGGTGAAAAAACTTCACCAAAATATATCAAAATTAACGGCATAGGATCCGTTGATTCCATTAAAGATAGTATTTTTTCTAATTTAACTTAACGAGGTAATTATTATGTCCGGAACTTTATTTGCAATCGCCGCATCAATCATCGCTATTTTATATGGTGTTTTTTCAGCTATGAAAATTTTATCCTTACCTGAGGGCAATGATAGGATGAAGGAGATATCACTCGCTATCCAACAGGGTGCAGCGGCTTATTTAAAACGTCAATATACTGCTATCGCCATTGTCGGTGCAGTTTTATTTGTCATTATCGCTATATTTTTGAGTTTTTCTACTGCCATAGGTTTTGCTCTGGGTGCTGTTTTATCAGGGGCAGCAGGTTTCATCGGGATGCATGTATCGGTGCGCTCCAATGCCAGAACTGCTTTTGCCGCTAAGATGGGAACGAACCCTGCCCTGCAAGTCGCTTTTAAAGGTGGTGCTATAACTGGTATGTTAGTAGTGGGTTTAGGTTTACTTGGTGTGGCAGGATATTTTGCTATTCTTGGTTTATTTACCCCTGCTGGAGAAACCATATCATTGGCTCCTCTGGTTGGTTTAGCCTTCGGTGGTTCACTAATTTCAATTTTTGCCAGGCTTGGTGGCGGAATTTTTACCAAAGGTGCTGATGTCGGTGCTGATTTGGTCGGCAAGGTTGAGGCAGGAATCCCAGAAGACGACCCTCGTAACCCTGCGGTTATAGCTGATAATGTTGGTGACAATGTTGGTGATTGTGCCGGCATGGCAGCGGATTTATTTGAAACCTATGCGGTTACAATTATTGCTACTATGTTGCTTGGTGTAACCCTATTAAAAGGAGATATGAATGCCATGATTTATCCATTAGTTTTGGGAGGTATCTCAATTATCGGATCAATTGTTGGTGCATCTTTTGTAAGCGTTAAAGAGGGGGGGAAAATTATGAATGCCCTTTATCTGGCTTTAATTATTTCTGCTTTGGTATCGGTTGTGGCTTTTTATCCTGCCACAGCTTGGCTTATGGGTGATAACTCTGGTGGATTTTCGGTGATGAGTTTATATCTCTCTTCAATAGTAGGCTTGGTAGTAACTGCTTTTTTGGTTGTAATTACCGAATATTATACTGCCACAGAATATAAACCTGTTGTGAATCTTGCAAAAGCATCAGAGACAGGACATGCTACTAATGTTATAGCAGGGCTGGCTTTATCAATGCGTTCAACCGCGGCTCCGGTAATTGTAATATGTGCGGGGATTTTTGTAGCTCATTATTTTGCAGGTCTGTATGGCATAGCAATTGCTGCCACCTCTATGTTATCGATGACAGGAATAGTAGTAGCTCTTGATGCCTATGGCCCAATTACAGATAATGCCGGCGGCATAGCCGAGATGGCAGAGTTACCTGAATCTGTTCGTAAAACCACAGATGCCTTGGATGCCGTAGGTAATACTACCAAAGCTGTCACCAAAGGATATGCGATAGGTTCCGCAGGACTTGCTGCTTTGGTTTTATTTGCTGACTATACTCACGAATTAAACTCTCATGGGCAAGTTTTGAGTTTTGATTTATCAAATCATATGGTAATTATTGGATTGTTTATTGGTGGTTTAGTGCCGTTCTTATTTGGTGCTATGGCAATGGAGGCGGTAGGACGTGCCGCATCTTCGGTTGTGATTGAAGTTCGCCGTCAATTCAAAGAAATTCCAGGCATTATGAAAGGCACAGCCAAACCTGATTATAGCACAGCGGTTGATATGTTAACTAAATCTGCCATTAAAGAGATGATAATTCCTTCGCTTTTGCCGATTGTGATTCCAGTTGCCGTGGGTTTATTGCTTGGCGCTCAGGCACTTGGTGGTCTGCTGGTGGGCTCAATTGTCACAGGTTTATTTTTAGCGATATCAATGACCACAGGTGGAGGAGCTTGGGATAATGCTAAAAAATATATTGAAGATGGTAATCTTGGTGGCAAAGGCTCAGAGGCTCACAAAGCCGCCGTCACAGGAGACACTATCGGTGACCCATACAAAGATACCGCAGGACCTGCTATCAATCCATTGATTAAAATTATGAATATTGTTGCGCTTTTAATTGTGCCTTTAATCTAAAAACTTCATCTTAACAAGGGGGCATGCCCCCTTGTTATAAAATTTTTCAAACACTTTCACAAAGGAAAAAATTAATATGATAAAACCACACGGCTCAGATGAGTTAAACCCATTATTCGTTTATGATTCAAATAAAAATGATGAACTGCAACATTCGGCACGAGATTTAAAATCAATCGTGGTGTCATCGCAAACAGCAGGTAATGCTGTCATGCTCGGCAGTGGATATTTTAACCCCTTAACAGGTTATATGAATATCGCAGATAGCTTGGAAGTTGCCGACAATATGCACACAACTTCTGGGCTTTTTTGGCCTACCCCTGTGATGAATGTTGTGGCAAACTCGCAAGACATACAAGCAGGCGACACTATCTCTTTGAAAGATCCTAATGTTGAGGGCAACCCGATCTTAGCGGTGCAAAATGTCCGCTCTGTTGAAACCTTGACAGATACACAAATTGAAAAAATTTGTCAAAAAACCTATGGCACAAATGACAAAGAACATCCAGGAGTTGCCGCTTTTTTGGAACAAGGAAATGTCGTTATTGCAGGAGATATTCAAGTTTTAAATCATAGTTATTTTGCCACCGAGTTCCCAGACACTTTTAAAACTGCGGTTGAGATTCGCCATGAAATTAAAGAGCACGGCTGGAATAAAGTGATAGCTTTTCAGACTCGCAACCCTATGCACCGCGCCCATGAAGAATTATGCCATATGGCAATGGATGCGATTAAAGCTGATGGAGTTGTAATTCATATGTTGCTTGGTAAATTGAAACCTGGCGATATCCCAGCCCCGGTGCGAGATGCCGCTATTCGTAAAATGGCAGAAATTTATTTTCCACCAAATACTGTGATGGTAAATGGGTATGGTTTTGATATGTTGTATGCAGGACCGCGTGAGGCAGTTTTGCATGCTGTTTTTCGCCAAAATATGGGAGCCACTCATTTTATTATCGGACGAGATCATGCAGGTGTTGGCGATTATTATGGTGATTTTGAAGCCCAAGAGATTTTTGATGAAGTCAAAGACGGCGAGTTAGAAATTGAGATATTTAAAGCCGATCATACCGCTTATTCCACCAAACTCAATAAAGTAATTATGATGCGAGATGCCCCCACCGGACACACCAAAGAAGATTTTGTTTTATTGTCTGGCACCAAAGTTCGTGAAATGCTCGGCAATGGCGAGGCACCACCACCTGAATTCTCACGTCCTGAGGTTGCTAAAATCTTGATGGATTATTATCAAAACCTGTAGGGGTAATTAAAATCGGCGATAGGGTTATATTTATTCAAACCTTGGGCTAAACCTATGTATTTTATGCTTATTCTGATTGCATGGTTTTTGTCTATTTTTATCGGATATGCAATTGAACCTGCGATAGTGGCAGCATTAGGATACATAGATGCTTTAATTACTGGCTTTATATTATTTTTATTGTATTTTACTAATGTTTATAACCATAACAAGACAACTGCAAACAATTAAAACTATATGTTTTTTGTTTTTATATTAGCTATAACTAATCTTACTTAACTTTTTAAAGGAACAGTTTTTTATGAAAAATCTATTAAGAATCCTGATGTTATTCATTTTGGTATTTTCTGCATTTGTGTATAGCGGTGAAGCGAATGTAACCAAAGTTGAATTTAACAAAAATAAATCTAATCTGTATAACTTTCAAGTGACAGTTTTGCACCAAGATGAAGGGTGGGATCATTATGTCAATAAATGGGATATTATTGATGAAAATAATAATGTGATAGCAACTCGTATTTTACATCACCCCCATGTAACAGAACAACCTTTTACCCGTAGTTTATCTGGTGTAAAAATACCCTCTAATGTTAAAACCATAACCATTCGTGCCTATGATAAGGTGCATAAATACGGTGGCAAAACAATCAAATTAAAGATAAAATAATCTCAACCATTTAATTTTTTAACAATATATTTATAGTCCTTTTTTACTCGCACTAAACTTTAAAAAAGAATCTCGTCATTGCGAACGAAGTGAAGCAATCTCTAATTTAGTACGTCATTGCGAGGAACGAAGCAATCTCTTGGGGAATAACGGACACCCTATGAGACTGCCACGGCATTCTGCCTCGCAGTGACGAATATTTTTTAACTACAAGCCTTTTTTATTGACAACAACCAAGGCAGTTTTAATAACGGTTTTGAACTCTAACCAAATACTCCAATGTTTGATATAATATAAATCATACATTAGTTTTTGACGAGCATCCTCCGCTGATTCTCCGTATGGATACATAACCTGAGCGTGTCCTGTGATACCAGGGGCGATTAAATGTCGAATATTATAATACGGAATATCTTGCTGATAACCTGCGACCAAATCAACCCACTCCGCCCGAGGACCGATAAGGTGCATATCGCCTTTTAAAATGTTCCACATCTGGGGCAACTCATCATAACGTTTTGAACGCATTATTTTGCCATAGGCAAATATTCTGGGGTCGTCTTTTTTGGTGTAGTGATTAAAAAATTCGGTATTTTTATTCATACTGCGAAACTTAATACAAACAAACTCTTTATTGTTGAGCCCCACTCTTTTTTGTTTAAATAAAATCTCTCCTGGACTTTGTTTTTTTATTTTAAATCTGCATTTTATCATTACCAACCACGAGAAAAAAAATAACCAAAAAACTCCAAAATAATCAATTATTCTTTTAGCTATTTTTTGGTATAAATTAAATCCTTTTATGTCGTCCAAATAATGCAAATCAGTATTGTCTTGCGGGATATAACATTTTTCTAAATACTCTTCTAAAAAATGTTCAATTGTGATGATTTTTAAATTGCTATAATCGGAGTTAAATTTTAAATCCGTTAAAAATTGAATTATTTTTTTATCTGTTTTTTGATGAATATTCAAAACAATAATAGCAAAATTATGGCTTTTTAATAAATCCTCAATCGTTGTTATTGTCTGTGTAGTGGTTTGTTTTGTTAGACTTAATCTTTTTATATTGGCAAATTTATTTTTCAGTCTTTGAGTCTCAAGTTCCGTAAATTTGTATTTTTCACCTATTAAAATCATTTGCGAGCTGATGCTATTATTTCTGTGATTTTTTCGCAGTTTAAATTGAAATGTTGTGCAATATCATCTACACTCACATTAAATCTGTGCATGCCCAGTATGCCTTTTTCTATGCCTTTTTCTATGCCTTTTTCTATGCCTTTTTCTATGCCTTTTTCTATGCCTTTTTCTATGCCTTGCTTTAACCCTTTATCCATTCCTCTTTCTGCTCCACTCTCTTCTGCTAACTCTATTGAACTTTTTTGAATATAAATAAACTCTTTTCTTTTTCTTTGGATTTCTAACTCTTCTTCGTTTAAGTGTGCTTTGCTTGCTACATCTAATGCATTTTTCAAATTAACATCCATATTTTTAGGAATATGCTCCAAACTACCGGCATTTTTTAAAAAATATATCCATTGATCTGTTATATTTTTTAATTCTTTGATGTCTTTCTTGAATTTTGGTAATTCTACAAAAATAAGTTCAATATCATCCGTATAAGTAATTAGTTGTTCTTTTTCAAGCAATTTAAAACTGTTGATTGTATTATTAGTATCAGAGAACATAACAAAATCAACAATACTCAAAGCAATTACAGGATTTAATAGATGATAATCTTCTGCTGCTTTTAATTGGATTGAATAATTTTTCGCAGCATTATACAAAACTCTTTTTTCAAAACCTTTGTGATTTAAAACTTGCATTTCTATGATTACTTTGCTGTTGTCATCCAAGACTGCTTTGACATCAACAAAACTATCTTTCATACCTTTTATCATAGGAATACTATAAGGGTCCACTATGATTAGATCTTTTATTTTATGGGTTTTATTTTTATAAATTATAGCATTCAAAAAACTGATAAGAATATCCCGGCTACCATCACTACCGAACACTTTTTTAAAAGCATAATCTGTTTTAACATCTAAAAAACTCATTACATTATCCTTGTTCTGTTTGATATGTGCATAATAGCATAATTTTATTTTAGGTTTGCATATTTTGACAAATACCAGTCAACCGTTTTTAAAATACCACTATCAAAATCCTCATCGGCACTCCACCCCAAATCATTTTCAAGTTTTGTAGCATCTATCGCATATCGTCTATCATGTCCTGCTCTATCCTCAACAAAAGTTATTAAATCTTTATATGATTTGCCATTTTGTTGTGGAACTTTGTCATCCAAAATAGTACAAATTCTATCAACAATTTGTAAATTTGTTCGCTCATTTTTGCCCCCTATGTTATAAATATTAGCAGTTTTGCCGTTATGATAAACCAAATCAATGGCTTTGCAATGGTCCAAAACATACAACCAATCACGGATATTTTTGCCATCACCATAGATAGGAATACTCTCACCATTCAAGGCTTTGCGGATAATCGTGGGGATTAGTTTTTCAGAGTGTTGTTTTGGTCCGTAATTATTACTACAATTTGTAATGATAACATCCAAACCATAGGTTTCATTATAAGCACGGACAAACATATCCACCGAAGCCTTAGCGGCGGAATATGGCGAGTTAGGAGCATAGGCTGTTTTTTCTGTGAATAAACCGCTGCTCCCCAGTGAGCCATATACTTCATCTGTTGAGATATTATGAAAGCGACAATTTTTATATTTTTCTTTATACTTAAAAGGGGCATCTAACCAATATTTATAAGCCACATCCAACAAAGTCCAAGAACCTGTCACATTAGTTTGAATAAAAATTTCAGGTTTTTTGATAGAATTATCAACATGAGATTCAGCGGCAAAATGAATAACCCCCATTATGTCAAATTCGCCAAAAATACTCTCAATCAATGGGCGGTCACATATATCCCCTTGAATAAACTTATAACGAGGATGATTTTCTATCTCTTGTAGATTAGACAAATCCCCAGCATAGGTTAATAAATCAAGATTTATAATATTGTAATCTTCATATTTTTCAACAAAAAGGGGGATAAAATTAGAGCCAATAAAACCTGCCCCACCTGTTATCAAAATTGACTTTTTATTCACTTTATTCATAAATATCCTATTGTAAAATTATCTTTAAACAGCGCTTCAAACTATCACTCCATTGAGGTATTTTAAGATTAAATTGTTGTTTTATTTTTGTTTTATCCAACACGCTATACAACGGACGCGGGGCAACTGTTGCATAATCTTGACTTAGGATAGGGTTTATCTTGCACTTTAACTTTGCCATTTGCATGATGGCTGTGGCAAAATCCGCCCAGCTTGCCACTCCTTCATCGCTGTAATGATAAATTTGCGGTTTTTGATTTTTGATTCTTGGCAAAATTTTTAAGATAGTTTGAGATAAATCGGCAGCATTAGTAGGTGTGCCAATTTGATCGCAAACAACATTTAATTGCTCTTTTTGTTGTCCTAACTTTAACATAGTTTTGACAAAATTATTGCCATAATTTGAATATAACCACGAAGTTCTAATGATAATACAATTATCTGGATTTGCTTTGAAAATTGCACTCTCTCCTAATAATTTTGTTTTGCCATAGATTGATTTGGGGTTTGGTTTGTCGTCTTCTTTATATGGAATATTATTGTTACCATCAAAAACATAATCAGTTGAAATATGGACAAGTGTTACCCTATATTCTTTGCTTAAAATTGCCAGATTTTCGACTGCGAGATTATTTATTTTATCCGCAAAATCAGGCTCTTGTTGTGCTTTATCAACATTGGTATAACCTGCACAATTGATAATTATATTTATCTGATTATTTTTAAGATATAGCTCTACATCATTATAATTTGTAACATCTAACTCATCTTTGTCGGTAAAAAAATAACTATATTGTTGAAATTGCACCAATAGGTTTTTAAACTCTTGCCCTAATTGTCCGTCTGCCCCGGTGATTAAAATATTAAACATAATAATCCACTCCATATTCAAACAAAGCTGGGGTTTGTTTTAAGGTTGGTTGGTTTTGGTCTTTATCTGATAATTTTAACTCATTTTTATCTAACAACCAGTCGATATTTGTTTTGTCATCATCAAAAGCCAAACCTCTATCGCATTCTTTTGAATAAAAATTATCCACCTTATAGGAAAAAATAGTATCGTCCTCCAACACAACAAAGCCATGAGCAAAACCACGAGGAATAAAAAGTTGTTTTTTGTTTTGTTCTGATAATTTTACCGTTACATGTTTGCCAAAAGTTGGACTGCCTACTCTTATATCGACAGCAACATCCAAAACAGCACCTTTTATGACCCTCACAAGTTTGCTCTGAGCAAAGGGTGGCAGTTGAAAATGCAAACCTCGCAAAACCCCCTTGCAACTTTTAGATTCATTATCTTGACAAAACTTTACTTTGAACCCTAAAAACTCATCTAACAAATCCTGTCGAAAAGTTTCAACAAAATAGCCACGCTCATCACCGTGCACCACAGGTTCGATGATTACAATATCGAGGATTTTAGTTTTGATAAATTTCATATTTTATAACACTGCAAAGAATTACAAGCATACGATAGTATTTCCTTGAATTTGATTGTATCAATTGTTGCTAACAACTTGGCGGTTTTAATTATTTTGCAATCTATTGCACTGATTTTTGGCACAACAACTACTGATTCTTTTTTTAAAAATCCACTTTCTAAATCAGAATTATTTAACCTAACTCCATCTCTTGTTAAATTTGATGTAAGCGGTAAAAATAAAAAATCATTTTGCAGTTGGTGAAAAACTAAAACCGGTCTGCCTTTGAGTTTGCTAAAATCTGAATATGGAATTTCAACATAATATATGCCTCTTACCATTTTGAATAATCCTCATCGTCATCATCAAAATCATTAGAAGATAACCCAATAGTGTTGTTAGCAAAATTATCTAATTCGTTATCGCTCCAATATTGCCAATTTTGAGATCCGTCTGGCGATTTTTTACTTGTTTTATTTTCTACTATCATTACATCATTTGTTGAAAAATTTTTTAACAAATTTATAATTTTATCAAAAACACTATCATTTATGTGCAACTTTAAACTGTGCATATTTTATTCCATAAAAAAAGATTATCATACCATAAAAAATTATTTTTTACCCACAACCTGCTCAATTAGATACTGGCCGTATTGGTTTTTAGACAGAGGTTCGGCAAGTTTTAATAACTGCTCCTTATTGATATAACCCATCTGAAAAGCTATCTCTTCAATACAGGCAACTTTCAAACTTTGGCGTTTTTCAATTGTTTGAATAAATTGTGATGCCTCCAACATTGAATCATGCGTGCCAGTATCAAGCCAAGCAAACCCACGACCCATCAGTTCCATTTTTAATCTATTTTCATTCAAATAATCCGCATTCAAAGTTGTTATCTCTAACTCCCCTCGTGCAGATGGTTTGACATTATGAGCCTTTGCCACGACATCGTTAGGATAAAAATAAAGCCCCACCACCGCATAATTTGATTTTGGTTTGTCTGGTTTCTCTGCCAAACTTATGACATTACCATCACCATCAAACTCTGCCACGCCATACGATTGTGGGTCTTTGACATAATAACCAAACACGGTAGCTTTATTTTCAACACGAGCATTTCGGACCGATTTATGCAATAAATCAACTAATCCTGCACCATAAAAAATATTATCGCCTAACACCAGACAAACATCATCATCACCACCGATAAAATCCGCCCCCAAAATAAAAGCCTGTGCCAGTCCATCAGGAGAGGGTTGAATTATATATGAAAATTTCATACCAATCTCCGTGCCATCACCTAATAAATCTTTAAACCTTGGCAAATCAGTCGCGGTCGAGATAATCAAAACCTCCGTAATACCTGCCAGCATCAACACCGACAACGGATAATAAATCATCGGTTTGTCATAAATTGGCACCAACTGTTTTGAGACCCCCTTGGTAATAGGATAAAGCCGTGTGCCGGACCCACCTGCCAAAATTATTCCTTTCATTTATACGCTCCTAAAAAATTTCCGAATCCAACAAAAACTCAAATAATGGTTTTATGATAACTCTTTTATTGTTTATTTTCAAAATTTCATCATGGTCATTGTTTATCAGATAACTTTGATTTAATTTGAAATAATCCATAGCTTCCATAAGACCTGCTATTTCTCTTTTTTTTGTGTCTGGATTGGTGATATCATAACTGACATTGATTAAAATTTTCTTATTATTTAATCGGACATAAAAATCCACCTCTTGCTTTTGCTTGTAATAATAAATTTGTGAACTCATGCGTCGCAAATGCAAAAATACCACATTTTCATATAATTTACCCATATCATCGTCAAAAGCATAGTCATATATTTTTTTAAATCCGTTATCGATGGCATACATTTTTTTGGGATTTCTTTGCTGTTGTTTGATAGAGTTGCGATAAATTGGCACAACAAAAAGAGCAAAAGCATCTTCTAAATGAGACACATATTCATAAATTGTATCTTTGCTTAATTTATAACCTTGTGATTTAAAATTATTAAAAAGCTTGTTAAAACTTATCAAGGTAGCAATATTATTAAAACAATATTTGGTTAAAATTTTCAGCAAACTTCTATTTTTTACATTATGTCTATCAACTATATCTTTATATATAATCAACTCCAAATAATCACTTAATATTTTTTGTGATATCATCTGGTCTTGATTGATAGTTTCAGCAAAGCCACCATTGATAAGATAATCTGATAGAGCATTTTTAATATAACTTAGTTGTTTAGATGAGTTAAAATTGATGGCAATGTTTTTATACGACAAATACTCTTTGAACGAAAATGGATATATTTCATAAGTTAGCGTGCGTCCTCGCAAACTTGTGGCAATTTCGGTGGACAAAAGTTTGGCAGATGAGCCTGTGATATAAATTTGAATATCTGATGTATCATATATGCGCCGAACATATAATTCCCAGTTGTCAACCACTTGCACCTCATCCAAAAACAGATATATTTTTTCATCTCTTTTGGCAGGATATAATTCATAATAAGACTCAAGCAGTGAATCAAGATCTTTCAAACCCAAAGGATATAATCTATCATCTTCAAAATTGACATAAATTATATTTTCTCTGACTACTTTTTTTCTCAACTTATCGACAACATCAAAAAGAATAGAAGTTTTGCCCGCACGACGCACCCCAATTAAACAAATAACTTTATTAGATTCAAGCGGAATTTGATATTCTCTTGGCAGAATATCATTCATATCTCTTTCAATAAAATCAACAATAATTTTTTTAAACTGCTTTTTCATTTTTTATCCTCTTAAAAAAGGACAATTATAACCATTTTTGTCCTTCTTGTCAAGGACAAAAATAAACATCAAAGCCACAGGATAAAATTATTTCTTTGTCATCAATTTTTTTATACTATTTAATATTTTTTCCAACTCATTTTTTGATAAAATATACACTATTTTCTTATTGCTCTAAATCACACTTGAATTATACAAAGGTCTCATATTAAAGTTTTATTCCCCATGCTCTTGCCTCCTTTTCTATCAACCTGTTTTCATCAAAATTAAATATAATATCAATTTTCTGCTCACCTAATTCCTTTTTTATTTTTGCCAAAAATTTCAATTTCTTTTTGAATATATTTATTTTGTTTTCAATTACCAAAAACAAATCAATGTCTCCGCCTTTTTTGCTGTCATCAACCCTTGATCCAAACAAATAAATTTCACCTTTTTGAAACACATCATTAAAAGATTTTTTAATTACTTGGACGTATTGTTTGTTTAATCTCATTTTTTTAACTCCTTGAATTCACATCATAATTGCAACACTTGCACTAAAAAAATCCCAAAATGGCACTATCAAAATATCATCACAGTCATTTTGTTTTATGCTGTTTTTATCCTGATTATAGGTAAGCAGAATTTTTTTATCTGTTTTGATTTTTAATTTTTTTAAACCAGCCATTTCTCTTGTGATATTTTGATTTGTCAGTTTATAACATACCTGTATGGCTATAATTTTTTCATTTTTAATGCAGATAAAATCACATTCAGAGTCTTTGTTGTGATAATATATTTCAAACTCTTGTTTTAAAAGCTCTGTATAAACAAGATTTTCAAATCTTTTGCCGAAGTCTTTTGAAAACCTAAAAGATGTTTGGCTCAAAAAACTATTATCACTTATATATATCTTTTTTTTGGTTTTTATCTGCTCTTTTAAAGAATAAGAATATTGCTTTATTTCATTGCATAAAAAACTATCAATCAATATTTTTATATACTCTTTTACGGTATTGTCATTTATGTTTAAAACTCGAGCAATAGAGTTGTAAGAATATAAATTAGTGCTATTAGATATTATAAAATTTGTAACCTCTTTGAAAGTTTTGCTGTCTCGCAGATGATTATTAGCGACACAATCTTTAAAAATAATAGTATCATAATAACTTAAAATTATATCCCTTTTGTATTTTGCCTCATCCATAACCTCAACAAATGAACCAAAATTCATCATATCGTCTATGATGTTTAACAACTTAGCTTTATTTTCCAACAAAGCCTGCCTATCATTTATTTTATTTATAGCAACAATCTCCGCAAAAGATAGCGGATAAATTGTCTCTTGGATATATCTGCCACTTAGCAGTTTTGCATATTCCCCATCTAACAAAGATGAGTTCGAACCTGTAATAAATATTTTTTTCACAACCTCATTATCATAGATTGCTTTGACAAATTTTTCCCAATAGACAACATTCTGCACTTCATCCAAAAATAAATATTGCACTTTTGTGCCGGTTATTTTCTCACTTAATTCCAACAGAGTATAAAGATTTTTACTATCATTACAAATCTCACTAAAATATGGATCATCAAGATTGATGTATAAAACTGATTTTTTATCAACCGTTTGGACAAGATGATTGATAAGCAATTTAAACAAAGTAGTTTTGCCACTTCTTCTGATGCCTTTTAAAACCTGTATATGTTTGAGGTGCAACTTATCAACAATAGTTTTAAATCTATCTCTATTATAAAAATTATAAGACCGCCTTTGCCAATGCGGATTATGATTTAAGATGGCTTTTTCCATTATATACTTCCTAAAAAATTAGATTTTTACTAATCATAGTTAGTAAAAATTAACATTATAAACATATTTTACAATATGTCAAGCATTATGGATATTTTAACCAAAAACAATGGCTTTACAAAACTGTTTTTTCATTTTTTATCCTCTTGAAAAGAAGCTATTACAATCATTTTTGTCCTTCTTGTCAAGGATAAACAAACATCCGACCCAATCTGGGCAGATTTTTTTGAATGATTATGTTATTTTGCTAACCAAGACTCTATTTTTTTACAAACTGCAAAATTTTAGAAAGCGGTTTCATTATAAACATAAAAGGATTTATAGATAATCCATTTATCCGCCATGCTTTATAACTTTCTATGTTAGCTTTTATTATATTTTTTATGCTACTGTTGCTCTTTCCGCCTAACCTCATTTGGACTAAAACCTGCGGAATGTAAGATGAGTTGATTTTATATTTTTCTAAAAATCTTAACATCAGTTCGTAATCTGCGGCGATTTTAAAGTTAAGATTAAATAAACCATATTTTTGATAAATTTCTTTTTTGACAAAAAAAGTTGGATGAGCAGGATGCCAACCATTTTGAAAAAGTCCATTTTTATATGGTTTTGACCTCCAATATCTTACAATCTTGTTGACATCAGATGCACTTACATATTGCAAATCGCCATACACACAATCAACTTTTGTCATTGCAAATTCTTTGGCAATCTTTTCTATAACAAACTCATCTTTATAAAAATCATCACTATTTAACAAACCTATAACATCACCTGTTGCTAATAATATACCTTTATTCATAGCATCATAAAGTCCATTATCAGGTTCACTAATGAACTTAGTGATTTCATATCTATAGCTTTTAATTATATCTATAGTTCCATCTGTTGAAGCACCATCCATAATGATATGCTCAATATCTTTATGTGTTTGGCTCAACACCGACTCTATAGCATCTCGTATAGTCCAAACATTATTATAAACTACTGTTATAACAGAAATTTTCAAAATCAAATCTCCCTTTCATTTAAAATTAAACATTGGTATTGTGATTGGTAATTTCAAATTTCATCTCCTACATCATAAACAAACTTTGGCTTATATCCACCATTTAATATATACTCGTATAGTTTTTTCATCTTGCTTGCTTGATATTTCCACTCATATTTTTTAATCAACTCATAACCATTTAAACCTTTTTGTTTCAACTCTTCATCACTACAACTTAAAGCTTCTTCTATTGCTACACTAATATTATTTTGAGATAATTCTACCCACCAACCAGCACCTTTTTCTTCTATCTCTTTCCATGGTGTTCCATGTGTTGTAATCACTGGTAGTTTTGTAGCCATCGCTTCTGCTATAGCTATACCAAAGTTTTCCGTATGACTAGGAAGTACAAACAAATCAGATGCTCCAAAACTATCAACTCTTTTCTCACCAGTTATCATGCCTGTAAAAGTAACTCTGTTTTCTAAATTAGCTTTTTTAATTCTTTTTTTTATATCTACTATATACTTCTCATCATACACTGGTCCAACTATTAACAAATCCCATTCTTTATATTTATTAGCTAAACTAATCCATGCATCTGTAAGATACTCTAATCCTTTTTTAGGATGAAGTCTTGACATAAACAAGATATATTTCTTATCAACATCCAATCCAAAGCTTTTTTTAGAATCAATTTTATTTTTAATATTTTTAAATTCTTCAAAATTAATACCATTTGGCACTATAGCAATAGGTATTTTTATTCCTAAATCTCGGACTGCCTTAAGTTCATTTATCTCCGTAACATGAATACAAGAGGCATTTCGTAAAGCTTTTTCTTGAAATAATTTCCAAGCAATAGTTTTTTGCAATTTCCCTTGTAACAATGACCATTTATACAAAGACCCTCTAATAGCCAATATCAAAGGAACATTATACTTCTCACCCATTTTAAAAGCTACATAAGGTATATAATTCCAAAGATTATGAGTATGTAAAATTATATTTTTTTCATTCTTCAAAGTATCATTAAGGTATTTTTTTAACCCCAATGAATGTCTTATCTTTTTAATAAAATCATATTTAAAAGATTTCCATACAAGTTTATATTCATCTACTAAACTATTGATTTCATTTTTATTATATTTTACAGATAAAATTTCTGTATCTATATCTATATCATTTAAGTATTTACACATATAAGGTACTGATTTTGCAGGACCTCCATAGGTGTTATCTAGATTTTCTATTAAATTAATTATTTTCATTTATTCTTTTCCTTATAATTATCCAGAAATACAATATAATCATAAATATTTATAACATTGTCTGTATTCATCTTTGTTCTAACTAGTTTTTTTAAAATATCAATAAAATTATCATCCATATATTTTTCAACTATTAATTCTAATGGTAAAAATAACATTTGATTTAAAATTATTTTCATATTAAAATCTTTGCTGTTTGATAGTTCACCAATAATAGACTGAAGGTCATCAAGATATTTATTGGCTTTTTTAAAAGAGTCTATATCGTCATAGGTTATATTTGGATTAATCTCAAATCTTATTTGTATTAAAGACAAGAGTAAATTACTAGGTATATTATTCATAATTGAATACCAATTATTAGTTGAAACAGAAATTTTTATAATATTTTCTTTATTATATGCTACTTTACTTTTATCTTTATCGAATGTTAATAATTTATATTTTATTAAATTTCGCTCATGTTTTAAAAGTTGTTTTTGTGAAAAGCCAAATGACAAAACTAAATCTTTTAAAATATTTGAGTTATATCCTGAAAACGATTTATTTGTTAAGTATTTATTTTTATTCTCTATAAAAATAATATCATTATCTAATTTAATTACTAAATCACTTTCTGGATTTTCTTTTTTAGGAGGTCTATAATTACCTGAAAAAAGCTCATAGTTATGTTTGTCTTTTATTGTTTTAAAAATATCCTCTACAAATACATCTATATTACTACCAATTTTTTCGTTTATTTTCTTATCTAGTATTGATTTTATTTTTTCTATTAATGAATTATAAAAATTTAACTTAAAATACTGAAATCCTATAATATAAAATTTATTTTTATATTTTATTATTGGGTTCATTACAAAAATATTTTCAATTTTATCTAAATTTGCTGCTGTTGTATAATTAGTATTAATATTTTTTGCATCTACCGAAAAGAGTTTTAATATATTTAATTCATTATTGTGAATATTGTTTTCTTCAAAAACAATTACACTAGTTGGCTGTCTATCTAACAGTTTTACAAATGTACTTAAATCTTTTATGGAAAAAGAAAACTTTTTAAAAAATAAACTATTGTCTATACTAGGGCTTATAATATTATCTAAATACTCCAACAATGTATTTGTCTTTAACTTATGTATTGAATAAAAATTTGAATATAAAATTTGTTTTTTTAATATTTTCATGATAGTATATTCTGTCATATTCATATTTTCATATTGATTTTCAGCTGTTAATTCATACAATGATATAAATGAACATATTAAATCAAGCATTTTTTTGATTTTAATTTCATCAGTTATTTTATGTTTAGCCATAGATATATTTTTAATTAATAAATTTATAATATATTTGTATGGAAAGTTAATCTCAAATCTATGATTCTTTTGATTTATACTTTTATATTCAAAGACATACTCTAAAAAGTAAAATAAGTTATACGATGATAACTTTTTTTCTATCTTTTGTACAATTCTCTCTTCTTGGTTCTTCCTAAATATTACTTTACCATCTATAATGTCTATGTTTTCATTTAAAGTATTTTCTATGTTCTCTTTTGATTCCACTAAATTTGGTATAGTTTTATTGAATTTATAATAATTTTCATCACAACAGGTACTATACAAGTTAGTATTCATTAAATTTAATAAATATATCTTTTTGATTAATTTTTCCCAAAATGTATGATTTGATAAGCTCATTATTTGTTGCTCTTTATATATACCATAGTATCTCAAAGCTTGTACAATAGAATAGTACAATTTAGCCGTATCTTTATCATATTTTTTAAAATAATAATCTATTTCTATTTGTTTTAAAATATTATCTAATACACTCATGTCCATAGTAAAATCTTTTTTACTTTTTTCTATAAATAGTTTGATATTTTCTTGAAATATATTATCTAAGTTATAATTCTGTTGTTCATATTTAATATCATAGTCATCTAGTATTTTATTTTTCACTTTTTGTAAATTATTAGATTTTATTGCCTCCAATTTATTAAAATAATCTATATTACTATTCAGTACTATTTTAATTAAAGTTATAAATTTATCTGTATTATTTATCATTATATTTCTTATCTTTATATGAAATATAACCTATAGAAAAAAATAAAAAATAAGACATAGATATATCACTTATATTTGGATGGGCTTTCATCATATAGATAACCCATAATACTATAAATAATGAAAATGCTAATTTTAATTTGTCTTCACCTATATACATAATATTTTTGACAGCTAAATATAGTATATATACAATAAATATCAAATAGATGCTAATCCCTAAAAAACCTAATTCTATGGTTACTTTAGCTAATCCTGCGTCCATAAAACCATAAGCACTACTAAAAAAACCTAAATCATGAAAGAAAACTCTATCTATTCCTCTTGTTGTATCCAAAAGCATAGGATTAAGCATTGTCTCTTGACCGTATTTGCCAACACCCAGTCCAAAAAACATATTAGGATTTGAAAAATCTGAAAAAGCAAAAGGAAAAAACATATAAATTCTTCTCAAATATTCGTCAGGAGTACTAAACATAAATTCAATCTTTAGTAACAAGTCATCATTTGCAAAGAGAATAAATAATATCAAACTAAAGATACTAAATACTAAAAAAATATTCCACCATTTAATATTTAAAAATTTAATTATCAATACAAAATTAACCAAAATAAATAAAGCAAAACTTTCTCTTGCTCCAGAAACTATAAGAGCAACAATGAATAATATAACAATAAAAATATTTACTTTTTTATATAAACTTAATGATATTCCAATATAAATTAAATACATAATCATTAAAAAATGTCCATATTTTTTAGATGAAGCAAAAAATGATGAAGTTAATTGTACTATATCGTTACCATGTGAATGTATTCCATGCTCCATTGGTGCAATAAACTCCATTCCACTTCCTGCTAAAAGTGTATAATCAGTATTTAATTGGAAAATTGCATATATTACAGTAATTGTAGATAGTGTAATTATAAAGTCTATCATATTTTTATTTAATAATAATTTGTATTTTGAGAAGTGATAGCCTATTAAAATAATAGGAACGGCTAATAAGTAACTTCTAAACCCAACTATATAAGTTTTTATATCATAATAGTATGGATTAAAGACTTGTAATAATATAATGATAAAAAATAAAAATAATATTACTCTTAAATATATAGAAACATTATTGATATATCTAATCTTAGATTTATTTGTAGCTACAAAATAAAATAGTGTTGTCACTATAATAATATCTAAACTCATTAATAATACCTTGCTACTATCAAAAAATCTTCTTATTAAATCAATAAAAGTATATGTTAAAATAAAAATCTTAAATAAAAATAAAAAGCCTGTGTTTATATTAAATCTAAGTGATTTCATAATTATTCTTCAACTTTCTTATCTTCCAAATCCCCAACACCATTACAACCATCTCAGTAAAAATAGTAGCAAAAACTGCACCCAATATACCATGCTCTAATATTAAAATATAATTTAAAATCAAATTTAAACACATACCTATAAATGTGATTTTGAAATAATAACTATTTTGTTTCATTGCTAATAAAGTATAGTTATAAAGTCTATTTAAAGCTAATACTATTAATGCAAAGGATAGGTATTTTAATACCTTTACAGAACTTTCAAATCCATCTCCATAGATAAAACTTATAAAATATTCCGCTAATAAATAAAATGTGATACCTACAAGGATAGAATAACCTATAAAATAAATATTGTACTTAGTAAACAAATCAAATGCTTTATCTTTATCTTCTTTATAATAATCAATAAAATTCGGAAAATATACTTTTGTTAAAGCAAGTGGAACAAGAATAGCACCCATCAATAAATTATATGAAGCACTATAATACCCTACGGATATTTCATCCATCATGCTACCTATAAACACTGTATCAATCCTTAGGCTGATAAACTCAGCAGCACTTGCCATCACAAGTGGGAATGAGAGTAAAATATAAGTTTTATTAAATCGTTTATTAAAAATAATTTTAAAATTTGGTATTATAATTTTTACTTGTAAAATAGCATATAAAAATAACATACTATAGATAAAAATAAAAAGATATAAAAGCTCTGTAAGTTTATATCCATAACTTAAAAGCACAAAAGCACCAATTAAAGATATAAATTTATTTATAATATTAATTTTTAACAAGATATCATTTCTATGAAGTGATATTAAAGCAGAACCAATATAAGTGATACTAGATACAAAAGTATTATAAATAGCAATAAGCACTATAATATATGCCGTATCATAACTATAATCAAAGATATAGACTGTAAAGATTGTAAAGATTATGAGTAATGGAAAAGATATAAAAAGTTTTATACCTAAAGCATTACCGAGATAAAGTTTAGTTTTATTAGGTGATTTTGCTATCTCTCTGTTCATGATAGTAGTGATACCAAAGTTAGAAAATATTGCTAAAATACCTACTATTGCTAACCCTAAAGTATATTGACCTAAAGATTCAGCACCTAAATATCTAGCAAACAATACAGAAAGTAAAAAATTCATCCCAATGCTTAGTACTTGGTCTAGTATAGAAAAGATAGAGTTTCTTCCTATTCTACTATTTAGTTTTTCTTTAAACTTCATATACATATATACTTCTATAACCTTTATCTAGTGTATCTACGCAGATATATTTTCCATCATGTGACCATTTAGGGTGTAAGTCACATCTTACGGCACTTGAAGCAAACTCTTCAAGATGTTTTAGTTTTAGTTTTGATACTATCTCTTTTTTATCCATATCAAACAATATCAATTCTTCTTTAAAATCATCATTTGGATTTGGATAAGTATCTGTTATCATAAGATTGTCATCTATTTTAGAAAAGCTTGGATGTCCATCTTTCGTAAGTGTATCTGTAGCTAGTCTTACTTTTTTATTAGTTTTATCAGTAAATACTATATAGCTATCTCCACTTATCATAGCACTAATTTTTGTATTACCATCTACACTATTACCACC
The DNA here is from genome assembly GCA_003645455.1 of Gammaproteobacteria bacterium. GTDB lineage: Bacteria > Pseudomonadota > Gammaproteobacteria > QNFE01 > QNFE01 > QNFE01. The sequence goes on from QNFE01000013.1 coordinate 22,537, forward strand.
AGATAATTTTTTATATAACGGCATCAATGGTTTTATAAAAAACTTTACTATATTTTTATACTTTCTTAAGCTATTTATAGGGTTACTAAGTCCTCCCCACCCAACTATTTCACTATCATTTCTCCAACTATAGTGGCTCATACGACCACTATCATTAAGTAAAAACAGATCACTACCATCAATATTTACAGTATATAACCTAGCATATATACCACTATCAGAAGTTTGCCATCTGTGCATAAATGCAAATCTTTTATTATTTGGACTTATCATAAGATGCTCTACATAGTGAACAGCTTCTTTCATATTTGAAAGTGGCTTTATAGCTACCATCTGTTTTAAAGTTATGATTTGTTTTGTTTCTTTTGTTTTTGTATTTATATGCCATATACCATCATTTTCAAGAAGTGCTACTTTCTTAACAAGATTTTCAATTCCCTTGTAGCTATATCCACCTCTATAAAAACAATGTCTTTCATTATCAATACAAAGTATAAAATCACCAGCACTACTTGCAGTATAATAAGCCATTGGTAATATTTCTTTTTCTTTTGTTTGAGTATCAAATATAATAGTTACAAACTTATCATCTATTCTATCATTATAAATAATTTTAGTATCATAATCATTACCAAACCATTGAAGCATGCAACCTTGTTGCCAGTTCCAAGATTTTGTTTCAGTTAGTTTTATAAACTCATTTGAATCTTTATAATCAAAATAACCAATATCAAGAATATCATCTTTTTCTACTATTCTATTCATAAACTCACTTTTGCAAGCTAGTAATTTAGAATTATTTATATTTAATGGTGATTTATCATAGTAACCAAAAAAATAGTTTCCATCTTTTGGTGTTTGAAATTTTAGATTCATTTTTTCAATATAAATTTTTGAATAAAAATAGGAGCAGTATTAGGAAAAAAGTTAGAATATATTTTTCCAATCTTTTTATCAGATACAAAACAACCCGTAAAATAAGATTCACTAAATCCATATTCTTTTATGGTGTTATTTAAATACTTCCTAGTCCATAGCCTTATATGTTCAAAATTTTTAAACCAATTTGGTACATCACCATTAAGTAGTTCTATTCTACTTCTTAAGCTTGTAGCGTTTGGTGTTGCATGAATAAATATACCATTATTTTTTAAAACTCTATTTATTTCTGTAAAAACATTTCTATAATCAAATACATGCTCAAGAACAGCACTCATTATTACAACATCATATTTGTCACTTGATATATTTTCCCATTTTTGGTCTAAATCAACTATAAAGGTATCATTAATTCTTTCTTTTGCTTTTAATAATGGTTCTTCATTGATATCTGCTCCATCAACAATATTTGTCTTTTTTTTATAAAAAGCACTAACTTCTCCATCATAACAACCTATATCTAATATTTTTAAATTATTATCCTCAACTAATGAGGCAACAATTTGTACTCGTGGTTCATTATTGGCTCTTCCTCCACCTGCTATATTCTGATAATGTTCTTTTATATTCATTGTTTTTCCTCGTATATTTTTTTAATTGCTTCATTTATAAAATAAGCATCTTTTTCAAATGTCCACTCATTTACTATATCTAATGACTTTTGACCCATTTGTTTTGCAATATTTCTATTCTTATTAAGATAATCTATTTTTTTAGATATTTCATTTATATCAAGTGGATTTACACTATATCCATTTTTGTCTTCTTCCACTAGGTCTTTTACTGTTCCTGCTAAATTAGTAATAATTACTGGTAATTCAAAATTCATAGCTTCATTTAAAACTTTTGGTGAGTTTTCAAAATCTTTAGATAAAAGTAAAAACAAGTCACTTATAGAATAGAATTTTGATATCTCTGAAATATTTTTAAATCCTACAAAGGTTGATTTGATACTATATTCTTCACATAGGCTTTCTATTTTTTCTTTTTCTGGTCCATCTCCAACAAATAAAAGATTTATATTTTTATGTTCTATATTGTTTATTGACTCTACTAAAGTTTCTAAGTTTTTGTTACTATTCATTCTTGATACATAGATAATGACAAAATCATCTTTATCTATACCCAACTCTTTTTTTATATTATCTTCTTTACTAATATATTGTTTTCTTTTATTCCTAAAAAAAATATTATCAACAGCACAAGGAATCGGTAACATTTTAGATTCTTCCACTCCATAAAACTTCCAGTAATCTTTATTTCCACTACAACTATACATCACAACATCACACATTTTTAGCCAATTTTTTAAAAATATATATTTTAATTTTTGTTTAAATGTAGGATTATTCTCAGTGCCCCTTAAAGTAGCTTCACCTCTAAATATTATCTTAGTTCTAGTAAGTTTTGCTAAAAACATTATAAAGAAATCCGTTATATTGGTATATGTTTTAAATAGTATTACATCAGGTTTTTCAATAAGTATCTTTTTAAATATACCAAAATTTACACGAGCAAAAAATCCTCCATGTGGTTTTGAACTATAATTTTTCATAAACTCATAGGGATATCCATCAAGTAAATCTATATCCCATTTTATCTCTTTTTTAAATTCTTCTACATAAGTAGGTTTTAGACCTATATCATCTTCATATATAACATTAAAATCAAGATTACCAAGTTTTGATAGTTCTTTATATATGCCATAATGATATTGCACTGGATGTGGGGCAAAGTAGTAGAATTTTATTTTTTTAGTCATTTAAAATACTTTCTATAATACTAGTTTGTTTATCTCTAAACTTACTATATTCAAACTCTTCTATCACAAACTTTCTACCATTTTCCCCATGTTCTTTCTTTATATCTGGATTATCTATGTAAAATTTGATTTTTTCAGCTATTTCATCAATATTTCTAGGGTTTACTCTAAAACCATTTGGGAATTTATCACTTATTGCCTCATAACTGCCATCCTCATCTCCTGCTAATATTGGCACCTCACAAGACGATGCCTCTATTAGACCAAGAGGTACACCCTCCCCTTTACCATATTCATTTTTGCTTATAAGTGCCACCAGGTCTGATGAATTGTAAAAGTGTGGTATCAATTCATTTTCCACAAACCCAAAAAATATAACTTGTTTTTGCATGTTATTATTTTTTACATATCGTTCTATATTTTTTTTATCCTCTCCGCCACTTGTAACAAAGTATAATATATTTTTATTGTTTATTTTTTTAATAGCATCTATTATCAATCTATGTCCTTTGTTGCCACTTTTTCTCATAAGTGCAATAGTTGTTATGATAAATTTATCACTAAGATTAAGATTATACTTTTTGGCAATTATATTTTGTGATTCTTTTTGATTATTTGGTTTAAAAAAATTAGTATCTATAGGGTCATACAGTAAATGTGTAGTAGGCACAAAATTGTGAAATTCTTTTAATCTATCAATAGTATATTTACAATCAATACCTATAGCTTCAGAATTTTTAAATCCAAATTCATACAAACCTTTTAAGTTTATCAATACATCTGTATTGTACCCAAATATCATATATCTTATTTTATATAGTTTTTTTAAAATTGCTCCTAAAAAAGATAAATTTACATGATTAAATATTATAAAATCTATATTCTTTTGTTCTTTAATTAAGTTAAATAATAACTTTACTAATAATAATTTATTTGTATATTTTATGGTTATATCACTATATCCGTTATGCTGTTTATCAAACTTATCAAGCGTATAAACTCTTACATTTTCAAAACTTTCTCTTAATGCTCTTACTTGATAACGACTATATGTAGATATCCCACCTGTGCCTTCTATATCAAAGCCTATAAATACTATTTTTCTTTTTCTATCCATTTTGCTTTGCCTGCTATTGTTTTTTCTATATTTTTTACTTGTTCAAATTCAAAATCACCTTTTTTTATTTCTGAATGATCTTGTGATATATTTTTTATAAAAAACTCCTCAACTCCTATGGTATTTAATTTTTTAGATGCTGTAAATAATATTTTTATCCTTGAATTTGGTAATTGCTTAAATTGAATTTCAAAAATACCTTTATAACTTTTTAAAACATGAACCATTAAAATACCGCTAAGTTCAAGTATTTTATTACCTACTTTTAATTTTAAAATATCTTTTGTTCTACCTGCTATCTTACTTATATTTAAAATACTTACACTATCATCTGTTTTAACCAAATCATCTGTTTGATAATTTATCAATGGAAATAGTTTATCAGTAAGTGTTGTAACATAAAGTGATTCATCAATTTCTCTAGCTATAAAACTATCCCAAAATACTTTTATATTATTGTCATTATTAGTTGAGTATGCTATTACACCAGTTTCTGCCATACCATACTCTATGATACAAGGTACTTTAAATACACCCTCTATAAGTTTAATATCATATTCAGTTACTGACTCGGATGTAACAATGATACCTTTTAGATTGATTAACTGCATTTGCAAATTATTTTCTTTTATATATTTAGCTAGTTTATAAATAGATGAAGTATAACCAATTATAAATTTTGGATTATAAGTTTTTAATTCTTGATAATATTTATCAAGTGTATCTATGGACATATCATAAGCATTTAATCTTTTGGTGTTTATTAACCAATCAGATAAAACTCTTTTATATTGATTTATTTTACCTTTAATTCCGCTACCAAAAAGATGAGAATGTCCCCAAAATAAGAGTATTTTATCTAGTGGTTCTAACCCCCACCAACTTTTTGCCATATAGTTATTTGCATAGGTTAAATCTTGTTCAATTTTTCCCACAGGAAACTTTGTAGGCTCTCCTGTGCTGCCACCAGTTGATACCGTTGAATAATTTTTTAAATCTTTAAAAATTAAATCTTGGTTGTTTTGGATATCTTTTTTGGTTAAAATTGGAAAATTTTTTAAATCATTAATGTTATTTATTTTATCTGGCAAATTATGTTTTTTTTGCCACATTTTATAAAATGAATTGTTATTTATTGCATCACCCCAAATGATATTAAACTTTTTAACTTGATAACTTTTAATATCTTTTGTGGCTGTTATTCTTTTGTATAGTTCTTTTTTTTCTTTTATTAGTTTTATTCTATTTGCAAATATAAAAGATTTTAAAAAATATTTTATTATCATTTTTTAATAATTCCCAATATATTTCTGGTTGAAATAAAATTGTTGCCCCCCCCCCGTTTCAAATATTACACCTATTTTATAAATCAATTCATAAAATTTATATCCATAGTATCTTATGGTGGATTTTATTCCATGTCTAATTGGATATATGGGATAAATTTTTGTGTTTGAAAAATTAAATATATTAAAAATTTGTTGCAGGCTTTTTGAAGTAAAAAATGTCTCATGAGTGAAGTCACCATACATAATACTACCATTTAACATAGCCTCACCATTTGGCACTCTCACAATTAAGGTGCCATTATTATTTAATATTTTTTGTAAAAGTGGCAAAAGTTCCACTATTTCTTCTTTTGTAAAATGCTCTAACACATCAAACATGCTGATGAAGTCATATTTTTCTGTTGTTGTTTTTAAAAACTCTAAAATATCTTTTTGAATTATATTATACCCTTTGTCTTTCAAAAATTTATTTTGTTCATCTCCTATTTCCACACCTTTGGTATTCTTATAGCCTAAATTTTTAATATGCTTAAGATACATACCAAAACCACAACCTAAATCTAATATTTTTGCATTTTTATTTTTTGGTAAATTATTTATAATTTTATCATCTAAATAAAAAAGAGAATTAAACTGTTTTTCTATCTCATCAAAATTTTTAAATCCATCTGATGTTAAATACCTTTCATATATTTTTTTTCTATACATTACACTAATTCTTTAACTGCTTTTACAATATACTCTACATCACTTTTTTTAATATCAAAATAACTAGGTAAATTTATACCTCGTTGATATACCTTATGAGTAATTGGTGTATCACAATTATCATACATAGGCATATCTGACACAGGATAAAAGAAAGGTCTACTATCTATGCCTTGTTTTTTTAAGTTTACTATAAATCTATCCCTTTGTTTTTCTTTATATCTATCAAATTCAATACACACCATCCAATAAACATTTTTATACCCATCTTTTTGAAAGTTTAATTTTATATTAGATATATCTTTTAAACCATCTTGATACCACTCAAATATCTTTTTCTTTTTTTCTAATAATTCATCAATTCTATCAAATTGGGCTACACCTAATGCAGCTTGAATATTTGTCATACGATAGTTAAAACCAACTTCAGTATGCCAATATCTTTTATTTTTACTCATGGCATGATCTCTTAAAAGTTTCATTTTATCATATAGTTTTTTATTGTTTGTAGTTATTATGCCACCCTCACCAGATGTTATAATTTTATTGCCATAAAAACTAAAAATCCCAGCATCGCTTAATCCACCAACTTTTTTACCATTTACTTCTGCTCCATGAGCTTCTGCTGCATCTTCTACAACAAATAAATTATATTTTTTAGCTATTTTGTTTATAGCGATCATATCTGCTGGATGACCATACAGATGAACAGGTATAATAGCTTTAGTCTTAGCTGTTATAGATCTCTCTATTTCTTTTGGATCTATGCATAAAGTATCTTCTTCAATATCTACTGTTACAACTTTTGCGCCTATATATTTTACAGCACTACCTGTTGCTACAAAAGTAAAATCTGGAATAATTACTTCATCTTCACTTGTAATGCCTAACGCAACTAAGGTTAAATGTAATGCTGTTGTTCCATTTGATGTTGCAAGTGCATATTTAGTATTACAATATTTTGCAAATTTTGTCTCAAATTCATCTATATATTTTCCTAAAGATGAAACCCAGCCTGATTTAATAGCATCTGTAACATAATCTATCTCTTTTTGAGTTATACTTGGTTGTGATATTGGTATAAATTTATTCACTAATCATTATCCTTATTATTTAGATACCACTCGTATAAAAATTGAATTCCATCCCCCAAATCAACTCTATGTCTCCAGCCTAAATTATGTAATTTTGTAGGATTAGTGAGTTTTATCATAGTTCCATCTGGTTTGTTTTTGTTAAAATAAAGTTTGCCATTATAGCCTATTATTTTTTTTATTGTATTAGCCAATTCTTTAATTGATATATCTTCACCTGTGCCGATGTTGATGTGGGTATTGCGGATTTGTTTTGAGATTGCCACGTCGCTTTGCTCCTCGCAATGACGGTCAGCAATTAAATCTTGGAAATTTATGTTTTGCATAATGAATATACAGGCATCAGCCATATCTTCGCTATATAAAAATTCTCGTCTCGGTTTGCCGCTTCCCCATATCTCTACTTGCTTGCTATTATTTATTTTCGCCTCGTGCATTTTACGAATCAGTGCTGGTAGGACATGTGAGGTCTCTAAGTCAAAGTTATCATTTGGTCCATATAAATTTGTCGGCATTACAGATATGAAGTTTGTGCCATATTGAATATTATAACTTTCACACATTTTTATACCAGCTATTTTTGCTATCGCATAGGGTTCGTTGGTATATTCTAATGGTGATGTAAGTAAACTATCCTCAACCATAGGTTGGGGGGCATTTTTTGGATATATGCAGGTGCTACCTAAGAATAATAATTTTTTAACTTTGTTTTTATAACTTTGATGGATTATGTTGTTTTGAATTTGCAGGTTTTGGTAAATAAAATCGGCACGGTATTTGTTGTTCGCCTCTATGCCGCCGACTTTGGCTGCGGCGAGGATTACATATTCTGGTTTTTCTTTTTTGAAAAATTTTTTGACTTTTTTTTGGTTTAATAAGTCTAATTCTTGATGAGTTCTGTGGATTATATTTTTATAACCTTTTTGTTGTAGATTTTTCATTATAGCCGAACCCACTAATCCACGATGACCTGATAGGTAAATTTTGGCTGATTCATTCATTTTGTTTTTTTATTTTTTTTCAAAGTGTGTTTGAATTTTAGGACGGCAAGATTTAACTCTATTGTTCTCTCTGATTCGATGTTTTCTAAACTATCATCCAATATATCGGCTATCAACTCGCCTGATTTTTGCATTATTGTTTTTGATAACTTTGCGGTGGAAAATTTCCACCGCAAAGTTTTAAGCTCTTCATCTGATATTTCAAACACATATTCTTCTGGGAATTTATTAATATTATTCTTTACAGCTTTGTTAATATCCCTTGCTTCAACTGAATATAATTTAGCAACATCGCTATCCAATATTATATCCTCATCTCTTATTTGGATTATTTTATTTTCAATGCTTGTTATTTCAATGGCTTTTATTGGTTTCACTCTTTGCCACCAAAATTGTTGTACTCTAAGTCATATTTAACCATACCTGATACTAAATCTTTGAATGAAATTTTCCTCTGCCAGCCGAGTTCTGCCTCCGCCTTTGCAGGGTCGCCCAATAATAACTCCACCTCAGCAGGGCGGAAGTATTTTTTGTCTATCTTAACGACTGTTTTGCCTTTTAATTGTTTTACTGTTGTCGTAGAATTTTGGACTTTTTTGTGGAATTTATCCTCATCAATTTCGTCAATTATTCCTATCTCGTTTATATCTTGTCCTTGCCATTTTATAATTATTCCTACCTCTGCAAATGCAATTTGGACAAATTCTCGCACTGTGTGAGTCTCACCGGTGGCAATTACATAATCTTGCGGTTTTTCTTGTTGTAACATTAACCACTGAGCATAGACAAAATCTTTGGCATGTCCCCAGTCTCTTTTGGCGTTCATATTGCCTAATTTTAAATCTTGTTGCTCTCCTTTGGCGATTTTGGCAACAGCTTTGGTTATTTTTTTGGTAACAAATGTCTCGCCTCGCCTGGGCGACTCGTGGTTAAATAAAATCCCATTGCAAGCAAACAAATCATATGATTCACGATAATTAACCGTCACCCAATAGGCATATAATTTGGCAGCTCCATATGGGGATTTGGGGTAAAATGGAGTAGTTTCAGATTGTGGTTCTGTGCCTGGGATGCCACCAAATAACTCAGATGTAGAGGCTTGATAGTATTTGCAATCTATATTTTCATCACGGATAGCATCTAATAACCTTATCGCTCCTGTGCCTACCACCTCTGCGGTATACTCTGGCACTTCAAAAGAGACTGCCACATGAGATTGAGCACCGAGGTTATAAACCTCATCTGGTTTTATTTTAGCAATCAGTCTGTGTAGATTTGATGAGTCGGTTAAATCACCATGATATATTTTCAAATTTGGGTTATTGAAAATATGGTCAATTCGCTGGGTAGTAAAAACCGAAGCACGGCGGATTATGGCATGCACTTCATAGCCTTTTTCTAATAAAATTTCAGCCAAATATGAGCCGTCTTGTCCGGTTATTCCTGTTATAAATGCTTTTTTCATGATTTTTAAGTTTTGGTTAAAAAACAGACATTATAACCTATCACGATTAAAATCATCATCATATCTTTTTATGTCATCTTCTCCGGTGTATGAGCCTACCTGCGATTCTATTATTATCAAAGGTTTATCTGTAAGATTTGATAACCTATGTTTGTCGCCTGCTTTGATATAGGTTGATTGGTTTTCTGCAACTTTAAATGTTTTGTCGTTTATCGTAACTGTTGCTTCGCCTTTTACCACCACCCAATGCTCGTTTCTGTGTTTATGGCTTTGCAGGCTTAGTCTTTTTTGCGGTTTTACTTTTATTTTTTTGATTTTATAGCCTGTTTTGTCCTCCAACACCGTATAACTGCCCCATGGTCTATAACCTGTTAAATGAATATTGTGTAGTTGTTGGCTTTTATCTTTTTTTATCTCTGCGACTACTTGTTGGACTTTATTTGATGAGCCTTTTTTTGATATCAACAGGGCATCTCCGGTATCAACTATTATTGTATCTGTAATATCTATCGTTGTGATTTTACGATCGTTGCCATAGATTAGATTATTTTTACTATCCACTCCTATATACTCTTTGTTTTTGGTATTATTATTTTTATCTTTTGGTAATTCTTTAAAAAGTGCATCAAAACTACCCAGATCAGACCAGCCTATATCCGAGAGCACAACTTTTACCTTATTGCTTTTCTCCATCACGGCATAGTCAATACTGTCTGCTGGAATATCTGCCATTTTTGATTTTTCAATTACAAACATTGAATTGTTATTATTTGTTATGCCATCAAATGCAATTTTTGATTTTTGATAAATTGTTGGTGAATGTTTTTGCAGCTCATCTAAAAACACTCCGGCTTTAAACATAAACATCCCAGAGTTCCAGTAAAAATTACCTTTTTTTAAGTATTTTTCTGCGGTTTTTATATCTGGTTTTTCAGTAAAACTTATTACATTTTTATTATCAGATTCAATATAACCATATTCAGTGTTGGGGTGATCTGGTTTAATTCCAAAAGTTACCAGATTATTTTGCTCGGCTAATTTTTGGGCTTGTTTGATGACTTTTTGATATTGCTTTTCATTTTTTATTAGATGATCAGATGGCGTTATCAAAACAATATCATCTTTATTAAGAGACAGACAAGCAAGAGTTATAGCAGGAGCTGTATTTCTGCCAATCGGTTCTAATAAATATTTTATATTAACAAGTTTATCATCTTTTAATTCATCTATTTGTTCGTGGGCGACAAAATACTGTTCGGTATTTGAGACGATTAAACTTTTATCGCAAAATTTTTTATTTCTTGTCGCCGTCAGTTGAAATAAAGACCTGTTACCAAACAATCGGACAAATTGTTTAGGCATAAGAGTCCTGCTTATCGGCCAAAGACGTGTACCAGACCCACCACATAGAATTATATTTATCATAGTTTTTTTTAAATGCTACAACCTCTCATCACTATTATCCAAAATTGACTTAATATCATAAACTATTTGATTTTTATTATCCAACTTAATCTCTTTGAATTTATCATGGGCGACTGCAAGAACTATCGCATTATAATTAGAATTGCTAAACATTTTTATCCTCCATTGTTTTATATTTATCATTTTACTTGTCAATACCCTATATGCGGAAATAGATACGGTTGCATTATAGCTATTGTCTTTTATCTAACCTTTCTATAAATTCAAAAGATCCGATATCTATCTTAGAAAAAGCAAATACTTTTTTGCCTAGATCTTTTAAACTTGCCCCCAAATGATAAACAATATTTTTATCTATTATCAAAAATCTATCATGAAATTTATTTGATTTTCTAATAGTTAAGTTACCGTGCTGTTTTTTATACTTTTCAATATCTAATTTTAATTGTTTTGATGTTGATTGTGTGATTATCATAAACTTTATATCTTTAAATTTATTGTGGGCGACTGCAAGAACTATCGCATTATAATGTTTTGGCTGCAATTCAAACCCCTAATAATTTTAAATTTAACTCTGTTATATTTTTTAATCTAATGTCGTTTGTAAGCAACATTGCATTGTGTGAAATACAAGTAGCAACAATAATCGCATCAGGCAATTTGATTTTATATTTTTTTCTAATTTTTATTACTTTGTTTGTGATATCCTTATCTATGTATACCGCTTCAAAATATAACAAGAAGTTTTTTATAAAGTTTTCTTCCTGTTTGTTCTGAAAATTATATCCTAAGATTTCCATACAAGTGATTATGGAGATGGCATATTTTTTGTTCTCATCAATAATATCGTCTATATTTATAATTTCTTTTGATAGGTATATAACTACATTTGTGTCTAAAAAAAATCATTACCATTCGTCTCGTTGTTGTTTTTGCCATTGCATTGGGTCATCAATGGCTTTGAAAACGTCTACATTTTTTGTAGCAAAAAATTCTTTTATTGAGTTTTTTGTAGTTGTTTTGGCTCTCTTTTGTTTTTTTTCAATTACTTTTAAGCCATTTAATTTTAAATTATTTAACAAAAACATTACATTGTTATAAATGTTGTCATCTATTTGTAAATTTACACTTTTCATTTTATAGCCCTTATCAGTTTATTATATTAACTCGGCAGTTAAATACATGTCTCCAACCCTGCACAAGAACCAACAAGGGGGCATGCCCCCTTGTCAAAAAAGAGATATTTATTGTTGCCAGTTTAATAACTTGCCACAAAAACAATCCCACCGTCTCTTTTTTATTCTTAAAATACCTGACATTATAACCTAATTTAAAAACAACACTCTGTTTTATTAAATATGCACCCATCAACTCTACATACAAATCAAATCAGGAAAAATCATCATAAATAGATTTGTCTACCTATGGTAATGTTTTTCGATTGCCTCCATAATTTTTTCATCTATTTGTTGTTCTGGTATATTTTCAAGATCTGATTTTGAATATATAGATAACAGCACTATGTTATTATTTTCATCATTTTTTAGATAAATAACCCTATATCCTGAACTTTTTCCTTTATTATTGTCGCTATTTTTTAATCTAATTTTGTAACAATTTTTACCTATATGAACCGATGAATCGTTTACAGTCAGTGCAGACAACATCTCCAATAAAATTTTATAATCTGTTCTAATGTTTTTGTATTTTTTTGATAATTTTTTTAACTCTTTTTTGAAGGTATCGACCGCTACAATATTACAAGTCATCAAGAACATCCCAAGCATTTGTCAGCGGTTTGTTATTTTTTTTAGATTCATCGGCTTCTTTCAAAGCACGGCTTACAGATACAGACAACTCATCAAGCTTAGCCAAATTATCTTGTTCTATTTTTTTTATTGTTACGTCATTTTTAAAACTACCCAGCAACCAGAGTATTTTATCTGATATGTTATCATTCATTTCTAATTGATAAGTTTGCATTTTATATCCTATTTTAAAATTTTATATTTAAACATTGCATTATTATAACTCGCCACAAAACAATCTAACCATCTCTTTTTGTCATTAAAATATCTGACATTATAACCTAATTTAAAGAATAATGCCCTATTTTATTAAACACCTAACCTAAAAGCAATTTTTTGCCAAATATGCAGTGCCACTAATTTAAAAGATCTGATTTTGTTAAATAACATCTGGCTATGGAGCTTGAATTTAAAACTATTTTTTGCTTTTTTCAAAGCACAGCCGCTGACCATGCTTTGAATTTTTGCCTCTGTTGTTATAAATTCTTTAAAGTTATCATTGTCAATTTTTACCCCCATAATGGAGGCAATTTTTTTAATTAGTTTTTTGGTGGATATAATCTTCAAAATTGGATTTACACCATTTAAATTTTGGATTTCATCTAAAAAATAAAATATACTTTTGATAACTATAAAATTTAAAGTTATATCTTCGCCCCATTTCCATTCTTGATCTATAAATATACATTCGTTATTTTTTATAAAAGAATTTCGCCAGATAAAATCAATATATTTGCCATCAACCCAAACAACTTTATTTTTTGTATAAGAATTTTGTTTGATAGTTTTTATCCAAATTCTACAAGGATTAAAAATCTCTTCAAGTGATATATTTTTTGTCTTAACTTTTTTGAATAATTGCATATGCAAAGAGACAGAATCCACCCATTGAGAAGTAGTTAGGCTAAGAGTTAATTTTTCTTGTTTTGGTTGTTCGCAATCGTATGTTGGTTTTTTAATAACTTCAATGTTGTTATTTTTTTGTTTAAATTTTGTTGTGGTTTGAAACTTTTTAATTCTGCTGTTAGCATACATAATTCCAAGCTGGTTAAATTCTGCACTGTTATTATCATTTTTGCTTGCTATAACCAAAAAAGAATGCGAGAAAAAATGTAACTTATCGTTTTTATCTATTTCTAAGAGTGCTAATTTTTCATCAAATAATGGTTGTCGTAATTTCATATAATCCCTTGATGAATAACCTCCTACCAACTCACCAACATTTGCTGATTTCAAAAACTTTTCAGACAAAACACAGGATGGAATTTTATAATCTGGGTAAGGAAAATAAAATTGTGTTTTATCAAAATATTTTTTTAAACGAGCATCTAATTCATCATAACCAAATGTTTTGCATCTATTTTTGTATTTTGAATAACCTTCAATGCCATCAAACATAATGTTGGTATGATCTTCTCCGCTGGATGCAAAATATTTTAAACCAAATTGGTTTTCAATGGCAATTACAACAACACCATTCTCTGATAATATATCACTGAAATATTTTAGGATTACATCGTATGGGTCATCTCCATCAACAAAGATATTGGAATATTCAAAAACACCAATACAAAAAATAATATCAAATTTCTTTTTAAATTTAATTTTTTGAAAGGGTGCACAAAGAATTGAAATGGTATTTAAATCTTTTGTTCGTAGTTTGGCTAATCTGGCTCGTGCAATGCTCCCTTCAACTGCCACCACATCGTCAAATGTTTCCCCCAAAAAACGTGTAATTGCTCCACAACCTGCACCTACTTCTAACACTTTGCTATTTTTATTAAAATCAAAACCACGAAGCAATTGAGTTCGTTTTCTTGTCAAATGATATTCACTTGACCAGTCTTTTATATGGGTTTCTAACTCATAAGAAGTTGAACTAAGATCATTTGCTTTCAAAAAAACTTTTTCTAAATATTTCTCGGCTTTTACCCCCTCTGAGTAATTAAAATTATTATGATTTGACAAAACCCACACCTCGCTTTCGTCAAGAACAATTTCATTTTTTACATATTTTTTCATACTTTTTTTAGATACCTTTTTAAAATTATTTTAAGTTTTAACTTTTTTTCAAACAACCATCTTTTAAAAAACCATTTAATTGATAAATTATATTTTTCTTTATTTGGTGGTATAGATTTAATATTTTTAAAATCACCAGCAACACAATTATCTATCAAATCCATTATAGAATTTGCACTATTACCCAACAAACTAAAATGATTATTTTTTTTAGTCTCTAACTGTTTTTTAAATTTGTCAATATCACTCAAAATATTTAATATTGTTTTGTTTAATTCTTTTTTTGCTGTTTTTATAACAAAATCAAATGGAATGCTCGGCAGTCGTGGTGGCGAGCAATCAGGAATTCGCCAATCTGTTACTGCTACTGCTGGAATATCCAACAATAAACCTTCAATCAAAACACTTGATTCGTCAGATACAAGTATATCAGCCACTTTTAAATATTGCATTATACTTACATTCCTATCGGCAACAAAAACATTGTCTTTATAGTTGCGATGTAGTTTATCCATTGTTTCAATATTTTTTAATATTTCGGGATAATGCTTGCTCCATGGGGCTTGTTTCAATAACAAATTAACTGGTAGATTTTTTAAACTTTGCACAAATTCATCTTGCTTGTTATCATTTTCCCAAGATGGAGCATATAATATTGTTACAGGATGCAATAAATTTAAACTATTTTTAAGGTCATCTGTATTTTTTTTAAAATCTTTTTGAAAAAGATCATCTGCTTTTGGCCAACCTAACTCAAAGACACCAATTTTTGGTCTTGCATAAAAATATGAAGAACAATTTTGCCAACGTTTTACCCATTCTTTTCCTGATAAAATGCCTATATTAAATTTATGCCAAGGTTCAGCATGCCAAATATCTGGCCACCGATTATGCCCTTGTCCTAAATCATGAAACATAATAACAGAAAACTTTGAATTCTCTGGAAAACAGTTATGTTGACAATATATACCAATTTCTGCTTTTTCTAAAATATTGTCCGTAAACTTAACAGAATATCCTCTTTTTAAAGCCTCATCAGCAATTGGTTGGGTTGTTTGTTTCTCAATGCCATCCGTGTAAAAAAAAGTTATTTTTTGTTTTAGTTTCATAAAAATCAATCCTCTAATAAATTATAAATATTTAATTTTTTTCTTTTCAATAATAAAAAATATGTCAATCCCAAATAAATCGCAACTCCTGCTACAAAAGATGTTATTAACTGCAAAATCACATTATCCATTTTTATAAAACTCATTGTTATTAACATAACAAAAGTAGATAACAGACAAACAAAAATAAAATAAAAATTTATATCTATTTTAAACCCTACCAATTTTTGGGCTATAAAATACATTATTACAGCTTGGATAAAATAGGTAACAAATGTTGAAAATGCTGCTCCGGCAATACCATAAATTGGAATTAAGACAAAATTTAATATCATATTTGTTGTAGCAGAGATAATAAGAATAACCAAAAAAAAAGTTGTTTTTTGGCTAAGATCAATTATATAACCATTGATACCGTATATACCTAAAAAGATATACCCCAGTGCAATCAATAAGATGAGCTCTCTACCAATTTCAAATTCATCGCCGGCTATTATAACAATTAAATCAGGATATAATACAAATAAACCGGCGATTATAGGAATAGCAAAATATAAAAACATATTCTGCCCTTTTTCTAAATATTTTTTTACTTTTTTCTTGTTGTTATTAGCCCACATTTGGCTGATATACGGATAAATGACATAAGCAATAGCGGTATTTATCATAAAAGCAGCCCCAATTAAATTATAAGAAAAAGTATAAATACCTGCCTTATCTATACCAAGAAAATGAGTAATAAAAAATCTATCACCTAATTGATTGATAGATATTAAAATAGAATACGGGACTAATGGAATGCTATACAAAAAATAAGGCTTTAATCCTGAAAAGTTAAAATATGTCTTAATGTTTTTAAAATATCCTTGAAAAAGAATGGTAAAAATAACAAAAATTAACATAACCTCTGATGTGATATATGCCACCAACACATTTACAATGCTAAAACTTGTTGTAAGGGTAACTATTATTGATAGAAAAATAAAAAAAAATCTTGTGACAATAAACACACTGCTATATTTAGTTTTATTGATTGAGCGATAAAAATCTATCAAATATGTAAGAATTGCTCTGACAAAAATATAAATGGATAAATATAAAATTAAATATGAATAAGAGATATCGTCAAAAATTAATTTTGCCACAGTATCTTTGTTAAAATAAATTCCTAAACTCACAACAAAAGATAATCCAGATATAATTAACAATATTGATATAAATTTTTCTTTTATTTTTATTTTGTCTTTAATTATGATTGGGAAATATCTCACCGAGGCTGTATTTAACCTAATCAATAAAACAGGAACTAAAAGTGTGATAGTAGTTACAACCTGACTAAAGACACCATATTTAATCGTGCCTAAATTTTTCGTCACTATACTTAATATAACAATACTCAGAATGAGACCAAGAAAATCAGAAATTGCTTTTATTGTAATATCCTTGTGCATGTTATTTTTTAATGCAAAGAATTTATGACAATTTTATCCAAAGCAGGGCGAGGCATTTCATCATCATAACTACATTTAATATGAATAAATTTTAAACCTATCTGAGTTGTCATTTGTTGTATTGTTGCCATAAAATCATCGAGTTTATTGATAAT
>QNFE01000014.1 GCA_003645455.1 Gammaproteobacteria bacterium
ATTATTTAGTTGTTTTTTTTAATAGGTTTTTTTGCCTTTCTTGTTGTCGATGTTGATGTTTTTAAGCTACCTTTTGGCAATACATTTGCTATGGCTTGTTTTTGAATCTTAACAACTATTGAGCTTGCAATCTCTATATCCACAAAATTTTCATCAACTGTTTTAATTTTGCCAACCAAACCACCAGCTGTAACTATCTCATCTGATTTTTTTAAAGATCCAAGTAATGATTTGTGCTCTTTTGCTTTTTTTTGTTGGGGGCGAATAAAAACAAAATAAAATACTGCCAATAGGATAATAGGGAAAAGTAAAGACATAGCTGAGCTATCATTACCTAAGATACCTGCACCCTCTGCAATTGCATTTGTGATAAAAAAATCCATAATTACTCCTTAGTTTGTTATAGGAAGGTCTGAATAACCCCAATAATTATTAAAACAGCCACTTTATGCTTGCTTGTTTTTTTTTAAAAAACCAGTAGAACCTTGCTATAACTGCCTTCTTAAAAAAATACAAACAAACACAAATTGACTATTTTTCTAACCGCTGGGGTTATTCAGAACTTCCTATAGTTACCCCCATATAACTTTAAAGATAAAAATATCTGTAAAACTATATAGGAGTTTTATACTTGCGACTACCCTCTCCTACATATATTTGTGTAGGTCTAAAAATTTTATTTTCTTCAATTTGTTCAAAAAAATGAGAAATCCAGCCAGTTGCTCTGGCGATAGCAAAAATTGCTGTATATTGATCAGAATCTATACCCGAAATAGAGTAAACAATACCTGAATAAAAATCAACATTAGCATAAACTTTTTTATGATTTAAAAATTTTGCACTTTGTAATTCTATCTCTAAAGCAATCGCGAGCATTTTACTATATTTTTTATCTAATGTATCAATTTTTTCTTTTAACATTCTCTCTAAAATGACAGCTCTGGGATCTTTGGTAGAATATTCTCTGTGTCCCATGCCCCATATTACCTTTTTATTTTTTAATTGTTGAGCCACCCATGATTCAACGTTTTCAACCGCAGATATAGTTTTTAACATCTGCATTACTTTTTGATTGGCGCCACCGTGCAATTCTCCGGCAAGTGTCCCTATTGCCCCTGCAATAACTGATGGTAGGTTTGCTAATGTTGATGTTGCAACCAATGCTGATAAGGTTGAGGCATTTATAGTGTGTTCTGCATGTAAAATCAAACACACGTCCATAATTTTTATCATATCTTTGTTAGGTTTTTTTGCTGTCATCATATGCAAAAAATTTTCTGCATAGGATTTATTGTGTTGTGGCAAAATTGGAGATTTATCGTTGCGAATATTCTGCCAAGATGAGACAATTGTTCCCATTTTTGCAATGATATTTATCGCCTGCTCTTCTTTGCTCTGTTTATTGTTTAATGTTGCAATCGCAGAACAACATATCTGCAAAACTGTCATGGGATGTGAATTTTTTGGCAACACTTTCATCAAGCCTAACAACACATCGTCTAATTTTTGTCTATCCCAAATATCCTTTTTGAATTTATCAAGTTGTTTTTTTGTAGGAATATCTGCGTATAACAATAAATATGATACCTCTTCAAAACTACTGCTATTGGATAAATCTTCGATGTCATAACCACGATAAGATAGGATGCCGTTCTTCCCGTCTACATTTGATATAGATGATTTTGTCGCTATTACCCCTACCAATCCTGGATTAAATTGTAGTGAATCTTTTGGCAATCTCAGATTTATGATGGCGAAAAAGATGATCCACAACCACAGGTTGTATTAGCATTGGGATTTTTTATGACAAATTGTGATCCCTCTAAACTTTCTTTATAGTCCACCTCAGCTCCTACAAGATACTGATAACTCATAGGGTCAATTAGTAGCTTTACTCCTTTGTTTTCAACAGTTGTATCGTCATCTTTTATCTTCTCGTCAAATGTAAAGCCATATTGAAAACCAGAACACCCTCCGCCTGTAATAAATATTCTCAAATTTAATTTATCATTTTTCTCCTCTTCTATTAAAGATCGGACTTTTGTGGCGGCATTGTCGGTAAAATTCAATGGTGCTGGAATTTTTTCACTCATAATTTTCTCCTCGAAAGTAGTTAAAGTCAAATAGGGATTATTGGTTTTGTAATATTCTTAGACTTATTTTTATGTTCCAATTTTGGGTTTTGCTCGTTTGGTTTATAAACTAAACTGCCGTTAATTTTAGCTCCTGCTGACATTTTTAAAACACTGTAATACACGTTTCCTGTAATGCTTGCTTTTGTTGATAATTCTAAATGTCCGCTGGCAAAAACATCACCATCTACTCTGCCATTGATAACGATATTAGGAACCTTTATGATTCCTTTTATTTGTGATGTGGAGCTTAGAATCAATAAAGAATTTGAGCTACTGTTAGCCTCAATATTGCCGATAATCTTGCCGTCAACATTTAACCCTCCTTCAAATGAAATGTTGCCTTTTATTATCATCATGTTGCCAATCAAGCCATCTACACTAACTTTTTTATTAGCTGTGTATGATGATAAGAAGTTTGCTTTAAACATATTTTTATTCCTTTTTTTTATTTAGTATTTCTGTCCAAGTATAGTCATTTATTATGTCTTTATACCTACTATTAGTAGAATTTATTTTTACTTGCAAGCTATTGGGGTAAAAATTATTAGGAATGTATAAGTTTCCTTCTATTTCTTGAATTACTTTAAAATTAAATTTTTTATTACTAATATCTAATAGTTTATTATTAAGTAAGGTCTTTTTATTATTTTTCAAGCCATCCACTTTAAACTCTATCACTCCTTTGGCAAAACTGCCATCATAGGTTTTTGCTAAAAACAAACTATATCTATATGTTTTGTCGCTAATTTTTTTAAATATGAAAGACTTTACAAAAATCTGGTTTTTATTTTTCTGGCTGGTGTCCATCAATTTTTTATAGAAAGTTAATTCATTTTGGATGCCAACCATGTCTTTTTCTTTTTGTTCTAATTTTTGTTGTAGTTTTTCTGATATTTTTTTATCAATTGCACTCGAAGTTTCAAATTTAGCATTTGCATTAACAAGTTTATTGTTTATTTTTTGTATATTTTTGATTTTTTGAGTCAAAAAAACTTCATTATAATCGTTATTTTTATTGTTATCAGTTTGTTTAAATATGCAAACTCCCACCGCAGTAGATAAAATAATTATAAATGCATATTTTATAAATATTTGTTTTTTGCTTTTGTTTTGAATTTTAAATTTATAATCCATAAAATTTACATTATATTAGGTGCAACACTAAGAGCTGTATTTTCAGAAAAATTACACATAATGTTCATATTTTGCACTGCCTGTCCTGCGGCTCCCTTTGTTAAGTTATCAATCACAGAAAGTATGACTATTTTACCGGAGTCCAATTGTTTAATAGAGATACGACAAATATTACTATTTGTCACCGTTTTGGTTTGGGGGTATCTTCCAACTGGCAAAATATCAACAAACAATTCGCCATTATACTTTTTTTGATATAACTTTTGCAAATCTATTTTTTGTTTTTTGTCTAAAAGATCAACATAGATGGTAACAAACATTCCTCTTTTCAGCGGAATTAAATGCGGAATAAAAGTGAGATTTATATTTTTTTTATTATTGTTTAACTTTACCATCTCTTGCTGTATTTCTGGCAAATGCCGATGTCCGTCCACCCCATATGCTTGTAGATTTTCAGAGACCTCACATAATAAATTATTAATATTCGCCCCGCGTCCTGCACCACTTACGCCTGATTTTGCATCAACTATTATGTTAGTCGTGTCAATCAACCCTGCCTCCAACAAAGGCATTATGCCAAGCAGGGTTGCTGTAGGATAACAGCCGGGGTTTGCTACCAAATTTGCATTTTTAATTTTTAAACGATTTATTTCAGACAAACCATATACTGATTTTGCTAATAGTTGCGGACATTCGTGGGGGATTTTATAAACCTCATTCCATAATTTTATATCATCAAATCTAAAATCCGCCGCTAAATCAATTATTTTTTTACCATCTTTTAAAAGTTGTTCTGCCATACGACAAGCGGTGCCATTAGGGGTGGCAAAAAATATAAAATCGGCATTTTTTAAATTTTTTATATCAGGTAAGCGTAGTTTTTTATCAACAATGCCTCGCAAAGAGGGATAAATATCAGATAACAAAAAGTCATCATCCGACCTTGATGTAATTGTGTCTATCTCTACATCAGGGTGGGATGATAAAATCCTTATCAACTCAACTCCGGTATAACCTGTAGCCCCTACTATTGCAACCTTAATCATTATTTATCAAAAACAAAAAAAGCAAATTATAACAAAATAAAATAAAATATTTTGTATAATGTTGGACTTTAATTTTTATATTTTATTTTTATGAGTGACTATCAAGAGTTATCAACTGACATTACCAAACCTTATCCAGGATCTGTAAAAATCTATGTAGATGGGGTTGCTATGCGCCAAATTAACCTCTGCCCGACCCCTGCAAGTGGTGAGATTAACCACCCTATTTATGTTTATGATACCTCGGGGGTTTATACCGACCCTGACTACGAAATAAACCTTGAAAAAGGCTTGCCTATTATGCGGGATAAATGGATTTATGATAGGGGCGATATTCAAATTGTTGAAAAACCGTTGATAAAATCTATCATTAACTCTGTCAAAAAAACCTATGTGGCAAAAAATGGTGAATGTGTAACTCAAATGCAATATGCCAAAGCAGGAATTATAACAGATGAGATGAAATATGTTGCTATCCGTGAAAATCAAAATATTGAAAAAATAAAAGACCAGAAATTATTAAAACAGCACACAGGAGAGAGTTTTGGGGCAAATATTCCAAAAACTATTACAGCGGAGTTTGTCCGTGATGAAATCGCCCAAGGTCGGGCGATTATTCCGGCTAATATCAATCATCCAGAGCTGGAACCTGCGATTATAGGACGCAATTTTTTGGTTAAAATAAATGCCAATATCGGTAATTCTGCTATATCCTCTTCCATTGAAGAAGAAGTTGAAAAAATGGTATGGGGGATAAGATGGGGGGCAGATACCGTTATGGATTTATCAACAGGTGACAATATCCACAAAACGCGTGAGTGGATTATAAGAAACTCCCCTGTTCCCATTGGCACTGTGCCGATTTATCAAGCACTTGAAAAAGTCAAAGGAGTAGCAATAAATTTAAACTGGGAGATATATAAAGAAACTTTGATAGAACAAGCAGAACAAGGAGTTGATTATTTTACAATTCATGCGGGCTTAAAAAAAGAATTTGTGCCAATGGCACAAAAAAGATTAACTGGAATCGTCTCGCGTGGCGGTTCAATTTTGGCAAAATGGTCACAACACCATAACAAAGAGAATTTTTTATATACTCATTTTGAGGATATTTGCAAGATTTTACAACAATATGATATTGCAGTGTCTCTGGGAGATGGCTTGCGCCCGGGATCTATCGCAGATGCCAATGATGAGGCACAATTTGCTGAACTCAAAACCTTAGGCGAGCTTACCCGCATTGCTTGGAGATATAATGTGCAGGTTATGATAGAGGGACCAGGTCATATTCCATTGCAGAAAATAAAAGAAAATGTTGATAAGGAATTGATAGAGTGTTATGAAGCACCATTTTATACCTTAGGTCCGTTAGTTTGTGATGTTGGTGCAGGATATGATCATATAACCTCTGCTATTGGGGCTGCTAATATTGGTTGGTATGGTTGTGCGATGTTGTGTTATGTAACCCCCAAAGAGCATCTCGGACTACCAAACAAAGATGATGTTCGCGAAGGCATAATTACTTATAAAATTGCCGCCCATAGTGCAGATTTGGCAAAGGGATATCCTGGCGCACAAATAAGAGATAATGCGATGAGCAAAGCCAGATATGAATTTCGCTGGCGAGATCAATTTCATCTATCACTTGACTCTGAAAAAGCCTTGCAATTTCACGACGAAACTCTACCAAAAGATTCGGCAAAAGATGCCAATTTTTGTAGCATGTGCGGTCCTGATTTTTGTGCGATGAAAATCACCCAAGAGATAAAATAAACACAACAAAAAAGTTTTAAGTTGTAAGTTTTAAGTTTGCCGAAGTTAGTCATTGTTGCATTTGTATTTTTCTGTGTTATGATATAGTTTTTTTTAAGGAAGCTCTGATTAACTGCCAAGAACAAACAACAAATGCAGTTATAGCAAGGGGACATGTCCCCTTGTTAGTGGTTAATCAGAGCTTCCTTAAACACAATAAGACCTTTGCATGATTTATTAAATAAGGATAAAATATGAAAATAGACATTTTAATTTACAAAGCTCAAGAGGGAGGATACTGGGCAAAAGTGCCGGCTTTGTCAGGTTGTGTTTCAGAAGGAGAAACCAAAACAGAGGTATTATCCAACATTAAAGAGGCTGCATTAGGTTGGTTAGAAGTTGCCTCTGCAAGACACAAGAAATCTAAAATTGCCCAGCTTGTGCAAATGGATATATGAAAGCGATATCTGGAGCAAAATTTTGTAAACTTTTAAAACAAAATGGCTGGAAATTACAAAGGAATTCGTGGGAGTCATTATATTAAACTGGCAACAATAAACTTCTCTATTTTGACAAGGGGACATGTCCCCTTGTTGGTTCTTATGGGAAACTGAATACATGTATTTAACTGCCGAGTTAATATTTTTAGCAAAGACGGTAAAAAGGAAATATTGACAGTTCCAGTGCACGGCAACAAAGATTTAAAAATTGGCACCCTGAGTCAGTTGTTAAAAAATGCAGATTTAGTTTTATAATATTTTTTCTAAACTTGTTTTTGTGTTTTTGCTGACAAAAATTAACAAATGTAAAGTGAAAGTTGAAAATCTGTTATTATGGTTAGAAGAGGCATATTAAAATGATGACACAAACAATGACACAACAAGAAATTCGCCAAACAGGCATAGAAATACTTAGCGAACACATTGGCGTAGTTGGTATGATTCGCTTCCTACAACAAAATGATTTAGGATATGGCAATTATACAAAAGATAAAGAATCCATATTAAAAGAATCGTCTGTTGAAGAGTTGGTAAAAAAAATTCAACAAACATATTGAGACCTTTGCACAAAACAATTACACAGGTTAAAGCCACCGATGATTATAAATTAGTTTTATTATTTGGCAACAACGAGACACGGATTTTTGATGTTAATCCTCTTTTAAAATGGGGCAGATTTGCAGAACTTCAAGATATAAATATATTCAAAAAAGTTAGTGTATGTTTTGACACCATTCAATGGGAAAATGGCTTAGATTTAGACCCTGAATATCTTTACAAAAAGAGCAAACAAACATAAAACAAAATACAATTGAGTTTTTTAAAAACAACAACAAAAGGTTAAAAAATTATGAGTATAAAACAAGTTGAAAACAATGCTTTGAATTTAACCTCATCTCAAAGAGCAGCGTTGGCACACAAATTATTGATAAGTCTTGATATGCCAAACTCTTATGATGATGAAAATTCTATTTTAACAGAAATAAATCGCCGTGCAGATGAAATTGATAATGGCGAAGTTCAGTTGGTTTCAAGTGCGTCAGTTTCAAAAAAAGCCCATTTATAGATAGAATGAATTATTATTTTCATCCTCTTGCAACAGACAATAATTTAAAACTATAAATTAGCAACATGTTATAATTCCAGTTTTTTAACACAACACAAAATATTAAATTTTTATGGTTAATGACAAATTAAATAGGTAAAAAATTATGAGTATTATTAAAAAACTTTTTGAAAAAAGCAGCGATATTATTAAAGGTGATAATTTATCTGTTGACGAGATAAAAATGCAACTGGCAAAAAATAAAGCATCAGAGATGTTTTATGAAAAAGCTATGAGTGAAATTGCGGAGGACAACAAAAAACCAGGGATTTGGGCTCAGGCTATGACAGAGGCAAATTTTGATGAAAACTCTGCCCGTCAATCCTATATGAAAATCCGTGTTGCCTCTTTGCAAGATGAGGCAGTTGAAATGGCGATTAAAAAGCAAGAACAAGCCATAGAAAAACAAGAATTGGTGCAAAAATTTTTACAAAAACAAGAACAAGAATTGTTATTAAAACAAAAATTAAGAGATTTTACATTTATTGATAAAAACACAAATTTAATGTGGAAAAGACATCACGAGCCAAACAAAATGGACTGGGATAAGGCAATGGATTATGCAAAAAATCACGAATTTGCAGGATATGATGATTGGCATTTGCCGAGCATTGATGAGTTAAAAACTATTGTAAAAAAAAGTAGGAAACCAACTATTGACTCCGAGGTATTTCCTAATACACCTGCCGACATTTTTTGGTCGTCAACACCAAGTTCCAATAATTCAAGCAATGCATGGTGGCTGGGTTTTATCAGTGGCTACAATCACAACGACTGTCGCACTAATTCCTACTATATTCGTTTGGTTCGCGCCGGAGAGTGATTTTTTTTCTTTAATGCAAAAAATGAATTTAAAGCAAAACTCCTGCCATAACAAGCAAAACAAAAAAAACGTCATCGCGAGGAGGAACAACGAAGCGATCTCATCGTAGTATACGGATAATTTTCAAGAGATTAACCACGGCGGTTAATTATTTGCCTTACATCGTTTTATCCGTCCGCCTCGTTATGACAGATTCTTTTTTTGTTCGGTAAGTTATGTAAGATTTAGTTATTTCATAGTCCTGTGGTGTAGGATTATAAAAAACAACAGATTTAAAAAAATGCCTACCAGCAAGCTTTTATAAAAATTAATTTACAAAAAGACAGCAATAAAGCTAAACCTTATCAAGTTAAACAGGTTCGTAATATTATTTTAAAATATAAACTAAGGGGTATTTAATTATGTATAAATATGAAACTATTGTTTATTGGAGCGATGAAGATGATGCTTTTATTGCAGAGGTGCCACAACTTGCAGGTTGCACAGCACATGGTGCATCCGCCCAAAAAGCATTATCTAATGTTAATGAAGCCATCAAATTATGGATAGATACGGCACATGAATTTGGCGACAATATTCCTGAATGCAAAGGTCAAAGACTAATGTTGGCCTGATAAATCAAACAAATAAATGAGATATTTTTTGTTTTTTGTTTTTCAATTTACCAAAAAACAATAAAATTAAATTTGATAATTCGTTATAATATTGAATTATTGATAAAAAATAAAATATGAAAATAATTAGAAAAATAAGAACAGTATCTTTAAATAAGCAGGGTTAAAATAATGAAATATTTAATAGTAATTGAAAAAACGGCAACTGGTTATTCTTCTTATTCGCCTGATATGGATGGGTGCATTGCCGCAGGCAAAACCACCGAAGAGGTTCAAAAAAATATGCAAGAGGCTTTGCAGTTTCATATTGATGGTTTAAAAGGAAGCTTATAAACAACTACGATAATCATTAAAACAGCCACTTTGCACTTACTTGCAATTTTTTAAAAAAGCCCACAGAACCTTGCTATAATGGGCTTTTAAAAAAAATCACAATTAAGCACAAATTGACTATTTTTCTAATCACCGCAGTTATTCATAAGCTTCCTAAATGGAGCAAATTAAAAGACCGCAACCACATTCTTTTTCAAGTTTTGTGGAAGTTAGAGTATAAAAATTTAATGCAACAAAAAAGGGCAAAATATTATTTCAATAAAAGTATTTTTGTAAAATAATTTTCAAGCGACCGCCTCTTTTTGCAAAACATTACTCGCCCATTGATTGATGCTTTGATTATGTGATGAGGCAATGCTGGCAATATTTGCATGAACATCTGGTGTGAGACTTATAGTTAAATCGCCTGAAAAAGATTTTTGTGGTGTTTTGTCCGCCTTGTTGCAAGTTTGCAAATAATCATCAACGGCTTCATAAAATGCCTCTTTTAGTTTTGCAACTGAGCTGGCATGAAAACCTACAATATCATCTATCCCATATAAATGCCCTATAAAACAATCATCCTCTTCGCTAAATTCAATTTTTGCAGAGTAGTTTTTATATGTTAAAAAATTATTCATAAATTATTCCAATTTGAGTTAAAAATAAACGAGCATCTTTGATTTGATAAGGCTTTGCCTCTTTGGCAGGATGCGGTCTGTGAAATGTCGCTACAACATTATTTTTCATACTCATTTTGTAAATTATAAAATATACTATTCAATAAATCAAGTTATTATAATATTTTATCTAAAAATTACTTGATAAATTTTATATCTTTCTATTATAATATCTGCATTTAATGCAACAAAAAAAAGGTAAACAGTATGCACAATATTTCAATCAAAGTCAAAGATAGCTATTATCCAAAATTAATGTTATTTATTAAAAATAGTAAAAATAATGTTGAGATAACTGATAATAATTTGCTTTATGATAAAACAGACGAGTTTAAAATTGATGAAGATTATTGTTTGAAAATGGCAGATAAAATTAAAAGCGGTGATTTGGCAGGATTCAAAGAGGTTACCGCTGATGAGTTAATGGCAGAGATAAAGCAGTAAATGTATAAAATTATAAGAACTGATAGTTTTGTAAAAAAAGCTAATAAATTTTTAAAAAAACATCCGGATTTACAAAACAAACTTGAAAATATTATCAATTTATTGACCGTCAACCCATTTGATTCTTCGCTTAAAACTCACAAGTTAAAAGGAAACATGAAAGAATTTTACTCTTGCAGTTTGGATTATAAGTTTAGAATCATTTTGTCAATAATTGTTGTTGAAAACAAGGTTTATCTAATTGATATCGGCTCTCACGATGAAGTTTATTAGATCAAGTGTTGTAGTTAACCCATGCGAACTCAATCTTAATGAAAATAATGAAATTTTTTAAAATAGGTTTTTTAATTGTATTTATAATAGGTGTGGTTTGGTGGGTTTTTTTGCCACAACAAACTATCGTTGTCTCGCCTCGTGCTGGTTTGCCTTTTATTAGCACGCAGTTTAATCGCCTTGATATTGAATATCAAAAATCAGTGCCATTTTTTAAAGAAGATTATAAAATTTATCTCAAACAACCTTTGAATAAAAAATATTATAGTCTTAAAATTTTGGAACATAATCTCAATGTTAATCAAGGACATATTGTCGCAGGATTACGCGGGATGCCGGTCGGCAGATATGATTTATTATTAAAATACGGCGATAATAAAAAAACCAAAAATATCGGTGCAGTTTTTATTAAAGCAAAAATAACCGATGATTTAAAAATAATCCAAATTGCTGATTTGCCAAAAATCAACGAGATAAAAATTTTGAAAAAAATCATCGGTGAGATAAATGTTATCAACCCTGATGTTGTTTTGATTACCGGAGATTTGACATATAGAAAAAAGTCAAAATCAATGAAGAAGTTAAAAAAACTACTTAATCGCTTGAATCCCCCTTATATCATAGCCCCCGGCAACCACGAATACGAAGATTGGCACCAATATTTAAAACACTATCGCAAAACTCGCCATATCAATACTTTTGGCAATTTTGTCGTGACAACTTTGAACTCCGGACACTATCGTGACCAGATGACTTATAGCCAGCTCCAATGGGTTAAAGATGAATTAAAAAACCATAAAAATAAAACAATTTTTTGGCAAATTCATCATAGTCTTTTTGGAATTTGGAGTTTGAAAAACTTACAACAAGAGTTAGTTAGCTTAATCGAGCAATACCAAAGCCCGTTTGTGGTATCAGGGCATAATCATGCTGATGATGTTTTTGATAAAGCCGGCAAAAAAAGATCAAAAGAATGGGATTTTGATGGCACAAAATATATAATAACAACAACCGCAGGGCGAGATTTACGCCCTAAGATTGGTAGTTGCTCGCCTCATTATGGTTATAGGCTGCTCAGAATAAAAAATCGCAAACTTATAAATTACACCTATGATTATGACGGAGACGGCACACGAGAGCCATCTTGTTCGGTTGAATTTAATAATATCAAAGTCTCATATCCGGACCTCAACCAGATTAAAATTATCAACAATAGTAATGAGAGTTTTAAAAAAGCCATGGTTTCAATAAGTTATGATGGCGACCGAGACAAAAAAACAGATATAGGAGAGATTATTTATAAATACACGACAGAAAAATCCACCTATTTTTTTATTGAATTTGATTTGCCCAAAAAATCTACTGTTTTTATAAATCTTACCGACTTATGATAAATAATTTAAAAATTTTGAACTATCCTTTAATTGCGATTTTATCTTTGGTAATTTTGTTAGCCAACTATGGTTCTGATTTTGAATCTGCGGCAGGTGTTATTCATATCTTATCTTTATTTTATATCTTGTTTGCCAAAAAAATCCACGACTTTATTCCTATCAATAATAAGATAATTTATCTAATTTTTTTGATAATAGGGGTTGTATGCTCGGTTGGATTATATCAACAATTACATATGGGTTTTTGGCAAGAACATTCAATTTATCAAGCCTTGATGATGCTGGTTATAATAATAAGCAGCTCCGTGATGGCACAAAAAACAGACAATACTTTTAATGGGACAGGCTTGGTAATTGCTTTATTTTTGCTGTCAATTTTATGGCTTTTAAGTTATTATTATCCTTTTATTATTTTGCTTTTTTTATCAATTATTTTTATATATGAAATATTAAATCAAAACAATCTGACAAAAATAACAAAAATAAAGTGGAATAAATTCAATAACAATAAATTGATTTTGTTCTTAGTGAGTTTGGAATTATCTTTAATGTTATGGGATTATCAAGAAATTACAATCTGGGCTAATCATCTTTTTTTAATTTTAATATCCGCAGGTTTTGGAGCTTTTTTGCATATAAATTATAAAATTGGCAGATATAATATTTGGGTTTTGTCCGCCATAATTATTGCCTCTTCGCTCTACCCATTTTGGATTATTCATTACTCTCATAGTGCCTTAATAGGACTATCATTAGGTTTTGTATTATCACAAGAATCAACAGAAAAAACTAATATTCAAAGTTTAACAACAATATTTTTTATAGGATTATTCACAGGGGTTTTATTGTATTTAAAATTAGACATTATGCCCTACAAAGCACTATTTTTATTAGCTTTGTTTTGGCAACTAAAGACACAAAATAAACAAAAAAATTGAAGTAAAATTTTTATTAATTATATTTTTTTGAAAATCATATCGTAAATTTTGTGTCCTAATTTTAAACCTCTTTTTTCAAATTTGGTCTTAATTCTGTGGGGTGGATTTTGCATATAATCAAACTTTGAGCTTTTATTTTGCCATCTCTTGTCTTTATTTAATGTATCTAATGTATGCTCTGCATAATCCTGCCAATCGGTCGCTATGTGCAAATCTCCTGCTGTTTTTAATTTTTTATACATCACATCTATGTTTTTTTTGTTGACAAATCTGCGTTTGTTGTGTTTTTTTTTGTGCCAAGGATCAGGGAATAAAAGAAATATTTTATCCATACTATTGTCGGTAAAGTTATAGGATAAAACCTCAATCGCATCTTCACGACTTATTTTAAGATTAGGCAATGGATCTAATTTTAATTTTTGGAGCAATATTCCTATCCCAGACAAATAAACCTCAATGCCGATAAAATTTATATGAGGATTATTCTTTGCCATATGGTATAGATTTTCTCCATCACCAAAACCTATCTCTAACCAGCTAGGTTGTTTTTTTAAAAATAAATCTGGAATATTTTTTTGATTTTTAACATCGATTCCATATAAATCCCAACAACTATCAATAGCTCTTTTTTGTGCTTTGGTCCATCTTCCTTGTCTGCGAACAAAAGAGCGAATTTTTCTATTTTTATTATTGCACAAAATAAATTTTAAAAAAAAGCTCCATCAATTGGTGAGGAGGCACTGGCATATCTTTTTCTATCCATTCTGCCTGCAAGGTAAGCTTCCCTACCTGCTATTGTTGCTTTTTTCATAGCAGATGCCATTAAAATAGGATTTTTAGCACAGGCTATGGCAGTATTCATCAAGACTCCATCACAACCTAACTCCATGGCCTTTGTCGCATCAGATGCAGTTCCCACTCCTGCATCAACAATAATAGGCACACAGGCATTTTCAATTATACTTAATAAGTTATATTTATTTTGAATTCCGAGTCCTGAGCCTATGGGGGCAGCTAATGGCATCACCGCTATACAACCAATTTGCTCTAATTCCTTGGCAATTATTAAATCATCGCTGGTATAAACCATAACATCAAAACCATCTTTTACTAAAACTTCGGCAGCTTTTATGGTATCGATAACATTGGGATAGAGAGTTTTCTCATCTCCCAATACTTCCAATTTTACTAAGTTATGACCATCTAATAACTCTCTTGCCATATGACAAGTTCTGATTGCATCTTCGGCATTATAACAACCTGCGGTATTTGGTAGAATAGTCCATTTTTCAGGAGATATAACATCAAGAAGATTTGCTTCATTTTTATTTTGACCTATATTAGTGCGACGAATGGCGACAGTTACTACCTCTGCACCTGATTTTTTTATTGCATCTGCCGTTTGTTTTAAATCTTTATATTTACCAGTTCCTACTAATAATCTAGATTCAAATTCATACTTGCCAACTTTCAATATATCACTCATAAAAAATTCCCAAAAATAATCCTATATACTAACATTTTTTAAAAAATATAATATAATAATAGAGACCTTTGTATAAATCAAGCACGCTTTATAACAACAATAAAATGCACCTATTTTACCAAAAAATTCATTAAAGGACTTGCCATTTTCCTTATTTTTTGATAAAATATGCACCATTTTCTTGTTATCCTAAAATGCACTTGATTTATACAAAGATCTCAAAATGAATAAAAAAAATTATGGCTTCACTTTGATTGAGCTTAGTATCGTTCTTTTAATAGTTGGAATATTATTGGCAGGTGCGATCAAACCAATTAGTTGGCAAATTGAAAATAGTCGCAATAAAGAGAGCTTAATACAATTAGAGCAGATAAAGCAAGCCTTGTTAGGTTTTGCTGCCTCATCAGGTTACTTGCCTTGTCCTGCGAGCATCACAAGTTACGGCACCCAAGATCGTCCAAATATAAACAGCAACTGCAATCTTGTTGCAGGTTATGTCCCCTACAAAGATTTGGGAATAAACCCCAAAACAAATAAGGGAATTTTACAGGATGCTTTTAATCAGCCAATTATATATGCCCTTAATAATTATAAAATTTCAGGGTCGCAGGTTTTTGCCAAAATTGATGGCATTAAAAATGCTGGAATTCATAACTTATATAAAAAAAATCTCTTGAATGTATGCACTTTGTCACCTTGCAATAGTAGCACAGCAAGCACCAATAGGCTCACAAATCACCTACCTATAGTTTTAATATCACAGGGCAAGAAAAATAACAATACAAGCATAACAGAGAGTGAAAACATTGATAACGACAAGTATTTTATTATGCAAGACTATAGGATGGATGGTTTTAATGATATATTTGTGTGGGTATCTGTGCATAATATTTTTGCAACAATGTTAAGCTCTCATATACTGCCTTAGATTTTTAAATTATCAATCAAACAAAGCAACACTTTTTATTTGCACATATACTTGTTTATTTATTTTTAATGATAAAATACCTGCAGATTTATTGGTAATCTTAGCAAATATCTCATCGTCTGCTATTTTTAATTTTATTAATTTTTGTGATAATCCTGCGGGTTTGATGTTTGTTACACGGGCTTTAAATATATTTAATATACTCGTATTATTGTTGTATGCTGTTGCAAGGCTTACATCTTTTGCCACGATTCTCAGGCGAATTTTTTGTTTCATATTTAAGTCGGTTCTTGCCACTTGGAACATTCCTCCTGAAAAACCTAAATAACTGATAGCATATTTTTTATCTATTTTCGCAACTTCCGTCTTTATAATGACTGATGTTTCATCACTTTGAGCAAAATAAATATCGTCATTAGCAAAAATTTTGGCTGTTTTGCCGTAGGTTATTATTTTGCCATTATCCATTAAAACTAGATCATCGGCAATTTGAGATACTTCTTGGATGTTGTGGCTGATAAAAACTATTGTTATATTGTGTTTTTGTGGAACTTTTAGAATGCATTTAATTATATTTTCTCTTTTTTTGATATCTATTGACGACAATGTTTCATCCAATAGTAATATTTTAGGAGATGACAATAATGCTCTTGCTATGGCTATTTGACTCTGTTCGCCACCAGATAACATAGCAGGTTTTTTTGTTAATAAATTCTCTAATTGTAAATCATTTATTATGTCTTTAATTTTTATTTTTATATCTGCCTTACTGACTCTCTTATAGCCATATTCTAAATTTTCCATAACACTTTTATGAAAAAAAAGATTATTATCTTGAAAAACCGTTGCTATTTGTCTTTTGTGAGGCAAAATAAAAACATTTTCATCTTGATAAATTGTATCGTCACAGACAAAACATCCGGTTGTGTTAGGTTCCAATCCATTGAGACACCTTAATAATGTGCTTTTTCCCGATCCTGATTTACCATAAATAGCTGTAATTTTATTTTCTCTAATAGAAAAATTAACATCCAAGGTAAATTTATTTTTTACAAGCTTCAACTTAACTTTAATTGACATAATTAAAATGTGAATATTTGTTGTTAAAAAAATAAACCAGCATTAGTAAAACAAAAGATATAGTTAACATTATAGCTGATAACGAATGTGCAGAGGCATACTCCACAGCTTCTACATGATCATAGATTGCTATGGATAAAACTTTTGTTTTTCCTGGAATATTGCCACCTATCATCAGCACCACACCAAATTCTCCTAAGGTATGGGCAAACCCTAAAATTGCAGCTGTAATGAATCCAGGGCTTGCCATAGGAACCTCTATACTAAAAAACCTATCTAACTTTGAGGCACCCAAAGTTGCCGCTACATCCGATGAATGATTACCGTTTGCCATAAAAGAGCTGTAAATTGGTTGCACGACAAATGGCAAACTGTATATAATCGATCCTATTAGAAGACCTGAAAAACTAAAAGCCAAAATTCCTAACCCCATAAAATTAGTAATATCTGCCAAAGGACCATTTTGTCCTAAAAAAATTAACAAATAAAAACCTAATACAGTCGGTGGCAACACCAAAGGCATAGATATTAAAGTCTGAATCACAGGTTTTAAAAAAAATTTACTCTTAGATAACCACCATGCCAGAGGTGTGCCGATTATCATTAAAATTATAGTGCTGAATGTGGATAGCTGAATACTTAACCATAAAGCACTTATATCTGCATCACTTATCATGTGGCATAACCCCAAAACCATTTTTTTTTATTACTGTGATTGCATCCTTACTTCTTAGAAAATTCATAAAAAGTTTAACATTTTTTTTCTCGTTCAAAGCAATTACATTTTGTCGAATTGGTTGATAAAAATTTTGAGGTATAATTACATATTGTCCGATGGTTTTTTTATCTGTTTTAAAATCTGATAGGCTTAAAATTGCAAACTTAGCATTATTTGTTTGGGATAAAGAAAATGCTGCGAGAATATTTTCTGGCTTTAGGGTTTTATGGATTATTTTATCAAATATTTTTAATTTTTTTAAATATTCAACGGCTGCTAATCCATAGGGGGCAAGTTTTTCGTTGGCAATAATTATATGGTTAAATTTTTCATATTTGATGCTATCGTATTTTAAATCCATACTATCGTCATTGGTCCATAAGATTAATTTACCTATTGCATAGATCCGAGATTTTATGTTATTTTTTTCTAATAATTTAGGACGTTTTTGGTCTGCTGAAAAAAAAATATCGAAAGGAGCACCGTTGATTATCTGTGCATAGTGCTTGCCCGATGATCCTTTTATTATAACAGTCTTTATTTTGGTTTTTTTATAAAATAAACTGGCAATTTCAAGAGTCGTATTGTAAAAACTCGATGCAACTGCCACGATAATTATTGGTGATTTTTTGTTCGCAGCATAGGATACACTATAATTACAACAAACAATTATCAGTATTATTATTATTTTTTTGAACATTGTTTTATAAAAATGGTAGAGTAATTTTGTTATCAATCTTGTATTTTTTTGGATATTCGACTCCTACAAAGTATAAACCATAGGGAGGAGTTGTTTCTCCTATGTGGTTTCTTTGTTGCAACTTTAATATCTCATCTATCCAAATGGGCTTTTTGTTTCCTGTCCCTATTTGTAACAAACAACCGACAATAATCCTTATCATATTGTGCAAAAAAGCATTTGCTGTTATATCAACATAAACAAGATTTTTATTTTTTGTAATTGTTATTTTGTGAATATTTCTTATGGCATGTTTTGCTTGACATTGAGAAGTGCGATAAGCATTAAAATTATGCTCGCCTATGAGGTAGTTTGCCCCTTTTTGCATTTTTTCAAGATCTAATTTTGTTCTTATCCAATAAACTTTTTTGTTTAATATTGGGCTTGAACTCAAAGATTGTAATAAAATATAACGATAAGAGCGAGTTATAGCACTAAATCTCGCATCAAAATCATTACTTACTTGAAATATTTTTTTGATTTTTATATCTGCTGGTAGATTAGAATTTATACCAAAAATCCACGATTTTTTATCCCTGTGTTTGGGGGTTTCAAAGTGAAAAACCGCAGAGGTAGCATGCACTCCAGCATCAGTTCTGCCTGCTGTTGTAATTTTAACCTGATGGTTGGCAACATAGGATATTGATTTTTCTAACTCATCTTGGATTGTTGCAATGTTTTTTTGTGATTGCCATCCTGCGTACCCACAACCATCATATTCAACCTTGCAGGCAAATTTGACATTCTTTTTCAAATATATATCAATTTTTATAAAACTAATTCTATCTATACAATTGAACTTATGAGTTTGCGAGCCTGTTGTTTTTGTGCTTCATTACCTTCATCTAATACCTCTTCTAATGTTTGTTTGGCATTTTCATGGTCTTGAATATCTATGTAGGTTTTTGCTAACTCTAACATAGTATCTACTTCATTTTGCCTATTGTTATTTGCAGAATCCCTATCGTAATAATCATTTTTCATAACAGTTGAATCATTACCATCAGATACAGGAGATACAGGTTTGTCAAAAACATCAATTAAGTCATCGTCTGTATTTTTGTCTTCATATATATCAACAAAAGATTTATCGTTAGCATTAGATTTTTCATCTTTCATATCTTTTAACATTTCCACAATTTCTTTATCATCCTGTTCGTGTGTATCCATCAAATCATTATCATCTGTGGTAGAATGAGATGGATCTGATCCGTCTAATCGAGGCATATCTGGCACATCATCGACAAAACCATCAAAATTATTAGCTTGTTTATGCGCTCTTTGATTGTGTTCTTTATTGTTTTTGATAAGCACAACAATAACTAAAATTATTAAAATAGTGGCGCCTGTGGAAATCCATACGAATTTAGAATATAGTATATTTTCAAGGCTAGGATTTTCTGATATACTACTTATTTCTGATTCTATTTCTTCATTGACATTAATATCATCACTATCTTTTTGATTTTGTAAATTAGCTAACTCTTGTTCTTTTAAATCCAATAATTTTTCATTTTTTTCCTCTACTTGCTCTAAATTTTTAATATCTTTTTGGATTTCTTGCTCTTCTTCTTGTTTTGAATCTAAGATACCTTGCTCTAATGCAATTTGTTGCGATATAATCTCTGGTGTTTTTTTATCATTATCTTCTCCTGTTTTATTGGCACTATCTGCACTGGCATCCTCTGGCTTTAATAACTCTAATTCTTTTTTATCCTCAGGTTTTGTTATATTTTCTGTTTCATCACTTGTCATGTTCTTGTTATCTGTGGATGGATTTGTATCAGTTTTAATTTCGGTTTGTTCGTTATTGTTGTTGTTATTTTCCTGCTGCTGTTCCGCTTCTATTGAATCTGTTTGTGCTGATGATGTTATCCCTTTTATTCTATTGACATAGTCTCTGTATAATTTATTGTGTTTGCGAACCAATCTTAGAGCTTGTTTTTTGCTTAGGCTTTTATAGGCTGTTTTGTTATCTGGAATTCTTAAAATAACTCCTTTTTTTAAACGATTTATATTTCTGCCGACAAAAGCTTCTTTATTGTATTTGTATATTGCCATCATCATTTGGTTTGTATCTGATTTACCTTTTTGAATTTCATCTGTGATATCCCAAAGAGTGTTTCCTCTGATGGTTGGCCCGAATTGATCTACCATTTCAAAACTGTCAGATTTTTTTATTACTATATCTTTTTTTTGTTCTATTTCTTTACGGTTTATTTCTTTTTTTATTTTAGAATCTGTTACGGAATCAGTTGTTGTTGTCTTAGATCCTGATGATAGTAAGATTGAATATTGTTTTAATAGTTGCCCAGATGACCATTTAACGTCTAATAAAAAAGTTAGGACATTTTTTTTAATAGGTTGCTCTGAATACACCAATATAATTGGTTGTTTATTTTTGTCAGTAGTTAGTTTTAATTTTAATTTTCTCAAAGATGTTGATGGTTTTATGCCAGAATCAAGCATGGCTCTATCGGATGACAATTTTACTTTCATACTTATTATGTCTCCTTTTTGGGTGTTTAATAGGCGAATACTGGCTTTTAAAGGCTCGTTTAATTTTGATTGAACGGCAATTGTGCTGAGAGTTAAAGCAAAAGATGTCTCTATGTTTGCAATAACTATTAACATTAAAAACAATGTTTTAAGTGTAATTTTTTTGATAAAAGCAATATTCATAATCGTATTAAAAAACAAAGATAAAGACTGCATAATTTACACTAAAAAATAACATATTGCAAGTTTTATATGTGTTTTTTTACTTTTTTCTCATTTTATGGTAAAAATTATTACCAGCACTCTAAGGGAAAAGTGATTTCAAAATTTTAGTTTTTCTCCATATTGATGTGTTGCTATAACATTTCCAGCCCCACACTAACCATTTTAATAACATAATCGCCAACCACAAAGACCATAACAACATTCCTATTTTATAAACAAATAAAGGGATTGAATAGATGGTAGTTTGTGGTAATATTGGTAGGTTTTTATCTTGATACCAGTTCATCGCATAGGATGATGATAGGTTACCTGTTATCGACATATCTGGGTTGCCAAGCAATCCATTTTCAATTGTGGCAAATAGGGTTATTATTGCAACTATTGATAATAATAAAATTACCACTTGGATTGCATTGAATTTTAAATCCGATAACCTGTCCACTTTTATAGTTTTTCGCCACCCTAACAACAACAACCAACCAACTATTATTAAACTAAAAATAACATGTAATTGTGCCACGACCAAAGAGAGCAACACCCATTGATAGGTTTTTATGGGAGTGATTTTTATCCTACCTAAGACTAATGAAATTAAAATTATAACTAACATATTGCCCCAAAATAAAACCGCAGGACCCATCAGCGGACCTGATACAAACAATACCCACCTGTTGTGCGGTGTTTGTAATTTTATTTGATGATTCATGCTGCTTTTATTTAAATTTACCAGTGAGGTTTGATACTTAAATTTTAACTTCTTTTTTTCAATAAAATTAATTTTTATATTATTTTCACCTGGGTTTATGGGTAGGTCTATCTTGCCATTTTTAAGGCGGATTGATTGTTTTTTATTGTTTATTTTTATATCTTTTAGTTTTGCATTTTTATTAAGATTTATTTGGTGGGTATAAGCTTGGCTAGCATAAATATTTAGCTTTAATTCTGTGGCGGTATTTTGTGATTCTGGTATAATCTTCAATGAACTTTGTTTGATAGTTGATATTTCTCCTGCGACCCCTACAGGTTTTATGATATCTAAAACAACAGATTCACCACCCATAGGTTGCCATTTTTTAATTCTGACATTGCCACTTTTATAATCCACTGAATTTATGCCAGAGATCTGTTTAAAATGCCATAAACTGCTGGGGTTTAAATACCAGGTTTCATTCCAGTTATCTGTATCAGGGGCAGTTAATTTTATTTGGGGAGTTTTATCAAGTTTTGATATCCAACTATATTCTCTCATATGCTCGGACATATTCACCAAAACATTATTGTTTTTAATATTTTTATTTTCATCTAATATTGTCTCACCATCCAATAGAGGAATTTCTATAATAATCGGGGTATTCGTAGGCGAGAGCCTCTGGACTTTGGTAAATACCTGCCAATCGTGTCCTAACACCAAAGTTCGTTCAACCTGCATAAAAGGTGGTAATTTTCCCGTTGTTAATTTTTTATTATCCTTTGCTGTTTGTATTTTTGATAATTTTAATTGTCTGTCAAATTGATCTTTATGGATTCCTGTTGTTGTCCACCCCTCTATATCGCTATATAATGTTATGGGTTGTAAATTGAAAGGCAACTGAATTTGACTGACATCGGCTAATAGACCTTCTAATTGTATATAACTTATACCGGAGGGGATATTTAACCAGCGAACCTCTTTTTTGTCCTTATATAATGCACCAGCATTTTGTAATAAAATATTTTTATCATTCAATAATAATTTTTTTAAAAAAATAGTGCTGGTGTTACCAAATAGCGGAATTGCTGTATTTATCTCACTATGCACTTGGAATTTAATTTTAACTGTCTGATTTCTTATGATTAAATTCATATCAGATATAGTGGCACAATTTGGCAAACAAACAGGTTTTTTACTGATTTTGTTTTTTAATTGTTGCAATAGTTTTTGATCTGGATAAAACCCTGATTTTGCTTGAATTTCTTGTTTTTGAACTTTTGGTGGTGGTATTTTTTTGGCATAGGTATCAGCTGAAAATATTAACAACGGCACGGCAAACAATAACAATACAGCAACCGATGATTTTTTAACTTTTTTACTAACACTTGCTAATAAATTTATTTTTTTAGGAATTATTGACAACAACAGAAAAAGAGTTATAATCCCCACCATAATAGATCTTAAAAAACTTAAAATCCTATTAGTTGTCGGTGAGATAAGGTATAAATTTAATTTCGCATCAGATGAGACTGCTCCATTAAAAAAAATATTTGCCCTATTCCATTGCCATTGTGGTTTGCCCGCTCCGGTTTGCATAATGTTTTTGGTGTCAATCTGCAAGGATTGTGAAAAATTTCTATTAGAAGTTCTTTGTTTTAATTTGATATTATCCGATTTTTCAAAACTAAATGAATCTTTAAAGTTTTTAGATTCTTGTTGTTGTTTATATCTTTTTTTGCTGGCAGGTTTTTTATTTTTATAGTCATGACGATCAGAACTCAAATGAGATGATATAGTTTTATTGGCATATTCTAATTGTGGATATAGCCCTACTCTTGCTTGTTGAACCATAAAAACTAAACTAACAGCTATCAGAGCAAAAAATGATATATTGCGATAAATTGTAATGATTTTGGTAAAAAGTAAATTTGCAGGCAGGGCTTTCAATAAAGCCAAACATAACAAAATATTCAACCATAAAAATGGGATAATCTCTGCTTTGTGATAAACAAGCAATAAAGAAATAAATACAAATATTGCCCATTTATAGTTAAATAATTTAAAAGTTGCCATTGATAAAATCAACACAATAAACATATCAAGCAAAGAACTCCAATTATCAAAATAAGTGTTGTCAGTTTTATCAGCACCGCTTATATGCCAAAGCCCCCAACCAGGCGGTAAGTTAATTTTTATATCTAATTTACTTGCCTCTTTCAACCAACCTACCGCCTGCAACTTATCAGTTTTTTTAAGGCGACTATCTGCTTTTAAGGTAAATTTTCCCTCTCTTATTTCAACACCAGATAAATTATCAGAAGGTAAAGAGGTTATAAATCTGTCGGTATTATTAACCCTCACTCTGCCAAGTTTGGTATTTTTGTCCACATTCAAACGCCAGTTTTTATTCATAACTCCATTGATTTCATCAGATATACTCCAGCCATCTCCATCTGAATCTAACCAAAATTCTCGTGATAGATTTATATTGTCTGGCACAGGGTCAGGATTTCCTTGGATTTTTTTTGTTATTTTAAACTCATCACCAATAGACACTTTATAGGCTTGATATTTTTGCCATTTTTTAGGGATTGAAGTGTTTTGTGAATTGATGGTTTTGACCCCTGTTACTTTTGAAATATGCAAATTATTTTTGGGAGTAAAAATCCATATTTCTTCATATTTTTGAGATTTATTTTTATGATTTATAGCCTGTTTGATTTGCAAAATATTCGCTTTGCCTTTGTGGCGTGCTTTGATGGTAATTTGCCAAGATCCAGGGCGAGTTTTGATTTTTAAGACTCCATTAGAATCTAATTTTGCAGGTAATTTGCTGATGATTTCTATCGGCACAAATTTTGTGTTATCAAAAATAGAACCTAATTCTATTTCACGATTTTTACCAAATATTTTTAAATCAAGATGGGTATTTAAATATAGTGGAATATCATCAACAACTTGCCGATAAACTCTAATGTCCACAACATCATCATCATTATAAGTTTTGTTATCTTTTTTGAGCCATAATTTTCCTTGTTTATCAATTACAGGATACGGTATTATTTCTTTATTTATTTTTAAGTTTACTATGGATATATTAGCAGGTAATTGTAAATAATTAGTTGTAATTTTGTGGGATATTATGCCTTCAATTGTATAATTACCTGCTTTTAAAAATACCGCAGGTTTGCCATTTTTATTGATAACATTTAGTCTCTTGTTGTCTGTTATAACATTTTGTGGCCAGTTTTTAATATTACCCACTATAAAACTAAAACCGTCATTATATCTTTTTATATATTGTTTGAAAGTTGTGTTGTTTTCTTTTATATCAAGCTCTAAATTAGTTTGCCATTCGCATATTTGTATTTTTTTATCATTAAAAACATAGGGACAATTTATTTTTTTATCATTATCCAAAACCCATGGCACCCAGTCTTTTAAAGATTCTGGCACAGATGACAAATCAGTTTTTGCCATCAAATCAAAAGATGTAAAAAATAATATACCGAGCAGCATTATTGTTATGGTTTTTTGAAAATTTTTAATCTTAATCATTATTTTTATACTCCTCATAAGTTAAA
Organism: Gammaproteobacteria bacterium; assembly: GCA_003645455.1. Lineage (GTDB taxonomy): Bacteria > Pseudomonadota > Gammaproteobacteria > QNFE01 > QNFE01 > QNFE01. The sequence continues at coordinate 25,101 of QNFE01000014.1, forward strand.
ACAACTTGATTCCACATCATAAATGCAACATAAAAAAACCTATGCCGGTTTTCTTGATAAAGACTCCAGCGGACTATCACAACGTAAATATTTTTTTATTTTTAATGAGTCTGTCGCGGCAAAAGAATGTTGTCACACTCCAATCACAAAGGCAGATGTTTGTTGTTTGCAGTATAGCAAAAATTAAGGCAAAAAACTATTAAATTTTGACATGGGACGGCTAATGTTTTGTGACATTTTCCCGAAACTGCGACGCATATTATAGTTAGAATTAGACATGTTGGCAACCGATAATTCCATTGATTGCATGCTTTTATTTATCTTACCCATCTGATTCTTCATATCTTTGATTTTGCCACTCATTGAGATCATTTTATTGCTAATTGATGACATATTAGTTAACATTAAATCCAAATTATCCATATTTGTAGCTATAATTTGCATATCTTTATTCATTAGGTTGATGTTTTCTGCCATTTTTGATGCATTTGAGGATACACTAAAAACCACATAAAAACCAAATAATGCTAATACCATAAAAGCTATAATAATCGGCACGACTACTTTTTCCCACATTCTTGTGCTCTGCTTAAAAAGATCGGCAATTTTTTCTAAATCATTAAAAAGTGATGGGGTAGCTTCGTTTAATTTTTTTAAAGATTCATTGGTTTTTTTTGATGAACTGTATGAATGAAGTTTGTCATCTGTTGTTTCGGCATATCCTGCTGTATTGATTTTAAATTTTTTAGTATCCATAGTTTTTAGTTTTTTTGAATTAAAGCATAGGCAGAATGGTTATGAATTGATTCATAATTTTCCACTTCTAACTTATAAGATTTTATGTTTTGATTTTTGTTTAAATCTATTGCTATGTCCCGGATTATATCTTCAACAAATTTAGGGTTATCATAGGCTTTTTCGGTAACATATTTTTCATCTTCTCGTTTTAGAGTGCTGTATAAATCACAGGAGGCTTGTTTTTCTATCATAATTATTATATCCTCAATAAATATATTATCATCAATTGTGGCTGTGATTGTAACCTGTGATCTTTGGTTGTGGGCACCATATTTTGATATTTCTTTGGAGCAAGGGCAAAGACTTGTCACAGGTATGGCAACCTTTAAATTCAAAATAAAATCGTCATCAGTTTGCTCTCCTACAAGAGAAATATTGTAATCTAAAAAACTTGATATTTTGCTTATTGGTGCTTTTTTGCTGATAAAATATTTAAAAGAAAACGAAGCTTTACCTTTATCTGATGAAAGCCTTGATAACATAGATTGCATAAATTTTTTAAAATTTTTAATGCTAATTTCCAATTGTCTCTCATTGATAAGCTCAACAAATCTTGACATATGAGTGCCTTTTTTACTCTCATCAAGATAAACACTAAGAGTGCTACTTGAAACAGTATAACATTTTTTATTATCCTTGTCTATAATTATAATAGGGTGTTGAATATCTTTAATCCCTACTTGATTGATTGATATATTACGAATATCATTATCATTTTGCATGTCTTTTAGTTTTGGTTTATTAGTTATCATTATGTTTCAGAATAAGTTACATTGCATCTGTTATTTTCCCACAGGGTAATGGCTTTTATTTTAACATTTTCAGAATTTATTAACTCACCTATTTGTCTATAAATATATTTTGCTATATTTTCTGCTGTGGGATTCATATCTTTAAAAACCTCTAAATCATTTAAATTTGTATGGTCTAACTTGTTAATTACCTGCTCTGTTGTGTTGCGAATTTGTTTAAAATCAATCGCTATACCAATTTGGTTTAACTTTTTTGCCTCTACTATGGTTTCAACCTGCCAGTTGTGTCCGTGTAGATTTTTGCAATCACCATCATAATCTTTTAAAAAATGTGCCGATGAAAATTCATTTATTGTTTTTAGTTTATACATTTGTTAGTTAAATAATCTCTTGCAAACCAGAACCCAATTCAGCAGGGGACTTAACGACATTAACACCTGCATATTCCAAAGCTTTTATTTTTGAGAGAGCATCACCTGATCCTTTTGATACTATGGCACCTGCATGCCCCATTCTTCTGCCCTTGGGTGCATTTGTGCCTGCTATGTATGCAACCATCGGTTTTTTAATATATTCTTTTATGTATTCGGCAGCTTCTTCCTCGGCACTCCCGCCTATCTCTCCTACCATAATTATCGCTTCGGTTTCATCGTCTTCGTTAAATAGTTTTAAGATGTCAATAAATGATGAACCTGCAATCGGATCACCGCCTATTCCTACGACTGTGCTTTGTCCCAAACCTATTTTTGTGCTTTGGTCTACTGCCTCATAAGTTAAAGTCCCGGAGCGTGATACTATGCCGACATTGCCTTTTTTGTGAATAACAGCTGGCATAATACCAATTTTACATTCATCAGGGGTAATAATCCCCGGGCAATTAGGACCGATTATCCGAGCATTTGCCAAATCTGCCACAGGTTTTATAGCCAACATATCCAAGACAGGAATCCCCTCTGTGATACAGACTATTAGTTTTATGCCACCGTCTATTGCCTCTAAGATCGAATCTTTACAAAAAGCAGCCGGTACATAGATGACACTTGTATGGGCATGGGTTTCTTGCACAGCATCTGAGACGGAATTAAAAACAGGTAAGTTTAAATGAGTGCTGCCACCTTTGCCAGGGGTTATACCACCGACAATTTTGGTGCCATAATCAATTGCCTGCTCTGAATGGAATGTTCCTTGTTTACCAGTAAATCCTTGGCATAAAACCTTAGTATCTGCATTGATTAAAATACTCATTTTTTTGCTACCTGGACTGATTTTATAGCAGCATCTGTAAGATTTTCTGGAATCATTATATCTATATCCGATTTTTTTAATAACTCTATCCCAATTTCAGCCATATTGCCCTCCAATCGCACAATTAAAGGCACAAGATTTGTCGTGTTGCGAGCCGCCTCAATAATCCCCTCTGCAATTAAATCACAACGTACTATACCACCGAAAATATTAACAAGAATAACTTTGACATTTTTATCTGATAGAATAATTTCAAAAGCTTTGGCTACACGCTCTGAGGTGGTAGAGCCTCCTACATCCAAAAAATTAGCAGGTTCGCCGCCGTGCAGTTTTATCAAATCCATAGTAGCCATAGCAAGCCCTGCCCCGTTTACCATACAACCTATATCTCCATCAAGACTTATGTAGTTTAATTCCCATTTATCAGCTTCAATTTCTCGTGCATCTTCTTGGCTTAAATCTCTTTTTGTCAATAATTCTTCTTGCCGACACAGAGCATTATCATCAATATTTATCTTGGCATCCAAACACACTAAATCATCATCTTTATTTATTATTAAAGGGTTTATCTCCAATTGGCTCAAATCTTTTTCAACAAAAAGATGATATAAATTTGTTAAAAATGATGATAATTGCTCAAATGGTTTAGAATCTAATTTTAAGAAAAAACCGACTTTACGAATATGATAAGGGCTTATACCGATATTTTGCTCGATATTGATATTTATTATTTTTTCAGGATTTTTTTGGGCGATATCTTCAATATTCATCCCGCCATCAGAGCTTGCAACAATATTTATTTTTTGGCTTTGACGATTGATTGCAAAAGATAGATATATCTCTTGTTTGATATCAGATGCCTCCTCAATCCAGATACTGTTGATAAGCAAGCCTTTTTTTGTGGTCTGGTGAGTGATTAAATTGGTGCCAATTTTGTTTTTAATAAATTGTTGGATATCATTTTTATCAGAGCTTACTAAAACTCCGCCTGCTTTACCACGAGCACCTGAGTGTATTTGCACTTTGGCAACCCACTTATGGACTTTAAGATTATCCAATACTTGGGGATTAAAATTATTATCCTCTACCAAAAACCCACGAGGGACTTTGATATTATATGAGGATAATAATTCTTTGGCTTGATATTCGTGCAGATTCATATTTTTTTATAAACTACTTGCATTGTCTTTTAAATATGCGGCAACACCATCGGGAGATTCTTTCATTCCACGGTCTCCATCATTCCAACCAGCAGGACATACCTCGCCGTGTTCGTCGTGAAATTGTAGAGCATCAACCATTCTCAACATCTCGTCAATATTGCGTCCCAAAGGCAAGTCGTTTACCACCTGATGCACGACAATTCCTGCTTTATTAATTAAAAAAGATCCTCTGAAAGCTACAGCACCATCTGGGGTTTCAACTCCATAGGATTGAATTATATCATGATTCATATCAGCCACTAATGGATATTTAACTGCTCCTATGCCACCTTCATTGATGGGGGTATTACGCCAGGCATTATGGGTAAAATGTGAATCAATTGAAACTCCGATAACAGCGGTATTTCTTTTTTCAAATTCGCCAATACGATGATCAAAGGCGATAAGTTCAGAGGGGCAAACAAAGGTAAAATCCAAAGGATAGAAAAACACTACTGCATATTTGTCTTTGATAGTGTTGTTGAGATTAAAATCATCAACTATATTGCCGTCTCCTAAAACTGCAGGAGCGGTAAAATCAGGGGCGGCACACCCTACTAAAATACTCATATTAAAACTCTCCGTATAAATTAAAAACCGATATTATACAAAATTATAAATAACCTTGTTTGAATAATTATTAAGTTATGGCAATTATCTGCCCTGTTTCTTGATTATTTTGAATTATTTGTATGTATTTTTGGGCTATGTTTTGAGGATTGGCAAGATTTACAAAATCATCGGCAGGATGGGTTATCGCCCGCATATTAGTCCGCATTACAGGAGGAATTATACCGTTGACTTGAATTTTTATGGTGGTTACTGACAGTTCATTGGCTAATATTTTGACCATAGTTTTGATGGCATTTTTACTGATAGCATAAGCACCAAAATAAGCTGTATTTTTATTATCAATCGTAAAATAGATTTGTGGTTTTGCAGTTTTTTGCAATAATGGATATAAATATTTTGTCATAAGATAGGGTGCATTTAGATTTGTCTGCATAACTTTTTGCCATATTGCATATTCATAACCTATGATAGTTTTGCTTGTCCCAAAAAAGGCGGCATTATGAATTATTAAATCTAATTTACCAAACTCATTAAAAATTTCAGTGGCAAGATTTTTATAATCCTGCTCTGTTGCCTCCGATAAATCAAGTGGATATAAAGCAGGAGTTGGATAATTTTGCTCTGTTATTTTATCATAAACTGCCTCTATTTTGCTTTTATTTTTTGATAATAAAATAATTGTGCCACCGATTTTGGCAACCTGCATACTTAATTCTCGCCCCAAACCATCACCTGCCCCTGTGATTAAAATTATTTTATTTTTCATTTTTTTCTTGGTGAATTAACTGGGCTTTTAACATAGAGATAATGCAGTCGCCAATATTGTCATATTCTTTTTTCTCGGTGCTATATTGCTGAAAACTGCGATAAAAAAATTGACATCTAAATTTATTTATCCCTGATTTTATAACTACATAATTACAATTTTTAACCTGCCACATTATTATCGGACACTGGGCCAACTCTTTATCCGCAGGAAATAAACGAACCTCTGAATCTGCTAATTTATATTCTATTTTGTCGTCCTCCCATCTCTCATCCAATATTTGACGAACAGTCCATAACTGTGCTGAGGTAAAGTCTTCTATTAAATTCATTTTTTAACAAAAAATAAAATATTATACATTTTTTTTAAAAGAAATTTAATAAAAAACTTGATTATTGTGCATTGAGCCCTATAATATTTTACTATATTAGAATATGCTAATATACTTATGTTATTGTTTTTAATTTTATTTTTTAGGAGTTTTTTATTATGTTGAAACGCAATCTTGGTGAAAAATATTCACCTTTGTATTTTTTATCAGCCTTAGGGGCAGGTGGTCTTAGTGTCTCATTTTTTGTTTATCTTACTTTTATGGTGCCACATCAAGGCACACCCATAATTTCCTTTAAACACTTGATGATATTTTTTAATAACAATTCGATGGCTTTGAATATTTTGGTTATTACAGTTTTAACGATTATCGCTGTTTTGGCATTATTACATTTATTTTTGCTGTGGTGGAACATTAGCGAACTGAATCAATTCAAAACAACCAAAGCCTATGAGATATTACATTCTAGCAATACCGAGATTACCATGATGGCTATTCCGCTTACTCTTGCTATGACAATCAATGTTATGTTTGCCGTAGGTTCACTTTTTGTACCAGGACTGTGGACTGTCGTGGAATATCTATTTCCTGTGGCAATTTTATCCTTTTTGGCAGTTGGTCTGTATGGTTTGAAATTATTTTTAAAATATCTACAAAGGCTGATGTTAAATGGAGATTTTGACTTATCAAATAACAATAATCTCTCGCAAATGTTATCTATTTTTGCCTTCTCTATGGTGGCAGTAGGTCTAGCAGCCCCTGGTGCTATGAGCCACATTAAAATCGTCAATGCTATCGCTATGTTTGGTTCTATTTTCTTTTTATCGGTTGCCATTTTATTCGGAATTATGAAATTAGTTTTAGGATTTCGGGCAATTTTATCTCATGGATTAGCCGAGGCAACCTCACCGAGTATCTGGATGATTATTCCGATTTTAACCTTAATCGGCATTACCTTGGTACGTTTGAAGTTTGGTATGAATCACGGCTTAGGGGCACAGGTGCAGATGCCTGATTTTTTCGTGTTAACTTCGGTTATATTGTCAATTCAACTTTTATTCGGTTTTATGGGATATAGTGTGCTTAAAAAATTAGGTTATTTTAAAGATTATTTAAACGGCAATAAAGCTAATGCAGGATCTTATGCTTTGGTTTGTCCAGGAGTAGCTTTTAATGTTTTTGGACAATTTTTTATATTTTTTGGTTTAGTCAAAAATAATATTTTACCGATTGACAGCATCGCTTTTTATATGTTTCTTACACCATTTGTAGTTGTGCAATTTTTTACGATTAAGACCTTATTTAAACTAAACAATAAATTGATTTTTACAAAATAAACTAATTAAATTTATTGGGAAAAGAGAAAAGAGGAATTTTAAAAAATATTTAATGTTATAATTTTGCTTTTTTTTTGAATTCTATTTTTTAATTTATGAATATTGATGACGTGCGGTTAAGTGCTGATTTATCCAAGATAACCATTGATGATAAAAAAATTGACTCATATCTAACTGATATGCAAGATATATTAAAATTTATCGAGCAAATGAATGCGATAGATACTGACAATATAACTCCTATGGCACATCCTTTTGATTTATCGCAAAGATTGCGCGAGGATAAAGCTGTCGCACAAATTGATCGGCAAATTTTACAATCTAATGCGAAAAACATAGAAAATGGTTTGTTTTTGGTGCCGAAGGTAATTGAATAATATGCACACAAAAAGCATCAAAGAACTTCACAAGCTATTAACCGATAAAAAAATATCTGCTGTTGAATTAGCTCAACACTTCATTGACAGAGCTTTGAAACATAACCCATCACTTAACTGTTATATCAATATTTTAAGTGATGAGGCAAAACAACAGGCAAAAATTGCCGATGATAAGATTTTTAAAAAAGAGGGAAGTTTATTAACTGGCATTCCTTTTGCTTTAAAAGATATTTTTTGCACCAGTGACATGCTTACCACCTGTGGCTCAAAAATGCTTAGTGATTTTATCCCACCATATGATGCAACAGCTTATAAAAATTTAAAATCCTCTGATATGGTGTTGCTTGGTAAAACTAATATGGACGAGTTTGCGATGGGCTCATCAAATGAAAATTCGTTTTTTGGTTGTGTGCAAAATCCTTGGGATTTGGATTGTGTGCCGGGTGGTTCATCAGGGGGATCGGCGGTGGCGGTGGCGGGCGGATTATCCCCTGTGGCAATTGGCACAGATACTGGTGGCTCGATCCGACAACCTGCCTCATTTTGTGGAATTACTGGCATCAAACCTACCTATGGGCGAGTCTCTCGATATGGCATGATAGCTTTTGCATCAAGCTTGGATCAAGGCGGAGTTATGGCAAAATCTGCCGAAGATTGTGCATATGTTTTGCAGAGTTTATCAGGTTATGATAAAAAAGATAGCACGAGCATGCCAGAGGACGTTCCATCTTATACTGAATCTTTAAATAACTCTATCAAGGGCAAAAAAATCGGGCTACCTACCGAATATTTTGCTAATCTGGATGATGATTTAAAACAAATTATAACTACTCAGATTAAAGAATTTGAAAAATTAGGGGCAATTATTGTTGATATAAGTCTGCCCCATACAGATTTATCCGTGCCTGCTTATTATGTTATCTCTTCTGCCGAGTGTTCGTCTAACCTCGCCAGATATGATGGAGTGCGATATGGATATAGTGCTAAAAATCCGAAAAATTTAGAAGACTTATATTTAAAAACTCGCACGGAAGGTTTTGGCGACGAGGTAAAAAGAAGAATTTTAATTGGCACTTATACATTATCAGCAGGATATTATGATGCTTATTATATTAAAGCCCAGAAAATTCGCCATCTAATCGCCGATGATTTTAACCAAGCATTTGCCCAAGTGGATATTTTATTAACTCCAACAACTCCTACGACAGCTTTTAAAAAAGGCGACAAACAAAACCCATTAGAGATGTATTTATCTGATATCTATACAGTTGCGGTAAATCTCTCAGGATTACCTGCGATCTCAATCCCTGCGGGATTTCACCAAAAAATGCCGGTAGGAATGCAACTTATCTCCCCTGCTTTTTGTGAACATAGATTGTTAAATTTCGCCCATATGTATCAAGCCCAGACGGACCATCATTTGCAAACTCCATCACAGGTTCCACAGGAGAAAATTTTATGAAATATGATGTTGTTATAGGTTTAGAGATTCATGCTCAACTTAATACTGAATCAAAAATATTCTCCTTGTCTCCTACCAGATTCGGTGCGGATGTAAATACCCAGGCAAATGAGGTGGATTTGGCTATGCCAGGGGTATTGCCGGTTTTAAACGAGCAGGCTGTGATAAAAGCTATTAAATTTGGCATAGCGACAGATTGCAAAATAAATAATCGCAGCATTTTTGAGCGAAAAAATTATTTTTATCCAGACTTACCCAAAGCTTATCAAATCTCTCAATTTGAATATCCGATTGTAGGGGCAGGTATATTAGAAATCACCAACGAGAAAAATGAGCTTAAAAATATCGGTATAACTCGCGCCCACTTAGAAGAAGACGCAGGCAAATCTCTGCATGAAAATTTTACCAAACACAGTGGAATTGATTTAAACCGAGCAGGCACACCCTTATTAGAAATAGTATCAGACCCTGATTTATCATCGGCAAAAGAGGCAGTTATTTATGCTAAAAAAATTCATGCACTCGTGGTGTATATTGAAATTTGTGATGGCAATATGCAAGAGGGATCGTTCCGCTGTGATGCCAATGTTTCATTAAAACCACGAGGAACAAAAGAATTAGGCATAAGATCTGAGATAAAAAATATCAATTCATTCAAATTTTTAGAAAAAGCTATTAACTATGAAATCAACCGTCAAGAAAATATATTAGACGATGGCGGTAGGGTCGTGCAAGAGACGAGGTTATATGATGCCGATAAAAACGAGACCAGATCAATGCGTTCCAAAGAAGAGTCCAACGATTATAGATATTTCCCCGACCCTGATTTGTTGCCGGTTATTATTGATAATAAGTTGATTCAAAACATAAAAGACAAAATGCCAGAGTCTCCTTATAACCGCTTAAAAAGATTTATTGATGATTTAGATTTAAAAGAAGAAGATGCAAACCTATTATGTTCTGATATAAAAATTGCTGATTATTTTGAAAATATTATAAAAATTGGCAACTTAAAACCAAAATTAGTTGCTAATTGGATTATTGTCGAGTTGATGGGAATTATTAACAAAAACAACAAAAAATGGCAAGATAATAAAATCAACGAACAGGATTTTGCAACTTTATTACAACGGATAACGGACAATACAATCTCTGGTAAAATAGCCAAACAGGTTTTTGCTGTTATGTGGGATAAGGGCGATAAACCTGATAATATTATCAAAAAAGAAGGCTTGCAACAGCTTGATAATGATGATGAAATAAAATCTATTATCACGGATATAATAAATAAAAATCCCGCCCAGGTGCAACAATATAAAGATGGCAAACATAAAATTATAGGTTTTTTTGTCGGGCAAATAATGCAACAAACAAAAGGCAAAGCTAACCCCGCCAAAGTGCAAGAGATTTTAAAACAACAATTATCATAATAAATGAAAAAAAATGCAAAATTTAAAGATATAGTGGACTGCAAACATTGCGGCCTGCATGACATATGCCTACCAGTGAGTTTAAGCTCCGCTGATTTGGATCTATTTGATAACATCATAAAACGCAAAACTATCTTTGAAAAAAACAAAATAATTTATAATTACGGCGATAATTTTAAGTCAATCTATGCTATCAAAAGTGGATCCATTAAAACAATTAAAACCGATGCTAAAAATACTCAAATTATAGGATTTTATCTGCCAGGTGAATTATTAGGGTTAGATGCAATTAGTAGCAACCGTCACTCTTGTTCTGCAATCGCAATTGAAACCACAGCTCTTTGTGAGATTCCATTTGCTGCATTGGATGAGATGGTAATAAAAATCCCAGGGTTGGGCAGACAGTTAATAAAAATTATGAGCCGTGAAAAAGAATCGGACGAGATTAGAATGACAATTTTAAGCCATAACTCTGCCAAAACAAGGCTTGCTCGTTTTTTAATCAACCTATCTAATCGTTTCTCTAATAGAAGCCTATCCAAAAAAAGCTTTAAAATCAGTATGTCAAGAATTGATACTGCAAATTATTTGGGATTAGCATTGGAGACCGTAAGTCGTATTTTTTCAACATTTAAACAGGATAAAATAATAAATATTGATAATAAAATTATTACAATTTTAAATGGAAAACAACTTTATAAAATAGGGCAAATAACTCAACAATAATATGGGACACACACACAGCAAACAAAAATTTATAGCTTTGAAAATCGGTGTCTTAACTGTGTCAGATACACGCACAGCAGACACGGATAAATCCGGACAATATCTGGTAGATTCTCTCATCAAAGAGGGCCATATTTTATCTCATAAAAAAATAGTTCCAGATGATATTTATCAAATCAGAGCCACAGTCTCAAACTGGGCGGTGGACAAAAATACTCAAATAATAATAATCACAGGTGGCACAGGAATCACACACAGAGATATAACACCAGAGGCTGTAAAGATATTATTAGACAAAGAAATATATGGCTTTGGAGAATATTTTCGCACCATATCTATCCCCATAATTGGAAACTCTGCGATTCAATCCAGAGCTTTGGCAGGTATCATCAATCATAGATTATTATTCGCATTGCCAGGCTCCACAGGGGCGGTTAAAGATGCCTGGGAAGGGATTTTAAAAGAGCAGTTAGATAAAAGCACGAAACCTTGTAATTTAGTTGAAATGATGGAGTAAAAAATATGAGCAATTGTGATTGTGGTGATAACCCTACCGATGATTTAATCAGCATCAAAGATGCGAAAAAAATATTGTTTGATAATGCCTCTTTAATTGACGATAGTGAAATTGTATCAATTAAAAATACCACAGGACGGATTTTATCAGAATCTTTGATAGCAAAAATATCGGTGCCGTCATTTGATAATAGCGCCATGGATGGTTTTGCTTTTGCTTTTGATGGCATAACAGATAATAACAAAAAAATCCCAATAAGCAACAGAATCCCTGCTGGCAAAAATCCCGCTAAACTTGATCCTAACACAGTTGCCAGAATATTTACAGGAGCCTGTATTCCAGAGGGAGCGGACACAGTAATCAAACAAGAATCTTGCCAATATGATAATGATAATCTAATTATTAAAGATATGCCAAAAAAATGTGCCAATGTCCGTTATGCCGGCGAAGATTTTAAAGAGCAAGATGTTTTAATTAAACAAGGGGCAATCATCAAACCCCAAGATCAAGGAATTGCCGCCTCCACAGGCAACAGCAATTTAAAGGTAAAAAGAAAAATAAAAATTGCTATTTTTTCAACCGGAGACGAGTTATTGGACTTGGATGAAAAAATATCTCATGGCAAAATTTATGACTCCAATCGTTATACCCTGATGGGGCTTTTAGATAATCCTGCGATTGAAGTTATAGATCTGGGTAAAATCAAAGATGATTATAATGAAACTAAAAACACTTTAATACAAGCCGCTAAAATTTGTGATCTAATTTTAACCTCTGGCGGTGTCTCTGTCGGAGAAGAGGATTATATTAAACAAGCCATTATGGATAACGGCAAGTTAAACCTATGGCGGATAAAAATTCGCCCAGGCAAACCATTAGCATTTGGTAGGATAAACAACACCCCTATTATTGGCATTCCTGGCAACCCCGTGTCCTTATTTATAACTTTTTTAATTTTTGTCAAGCCTTATATTTTTCACTCATTAGGGGCAACAGATTTCAAGCAAAGATCATATAAAATTCCGGCAACTTTTGCCTGTCATAAACTAGATAAAAGAGAAGAATATATTCGTGCTCGTGCTGTTATAAACAACAAAGGAATATTAGAATTACATTCATTCAACACCAGATCATCAGGGGTTTTAACCTCAACAACCTGGGCGGATGGTCTGGCAAAAATCCCACCTAACCAAACCCATACAATCAATGACTTAGTTGATTTTATGCCTTTTTATGGCATTCTCTAATAATTTCTAATAATTATGACAGACTGTAAAATAACTAATCCGCACACAATCGCCCCACCAAAAATAGTCCGTCATAACGAGGCGGACGAGAATAATTAATAATTAACAGTTATTAGTTTAAAATCCGCTATTAATTTTTAACTATTAACTAATAACTATATAAACTGCCATATCTCTTGTTACTGTCGTCACTGCGAGCGAACTTGTGAGCGTATTACTGTCATAACGAGGCGGACGGAATAAGTATGTAATGTAGGATAGTAAACCGCCGTGGTTATCTCTTGTTATTGTCCGTTAGCCCCTATGAGATCGCTTCGTCTCTTCGTTCCTCGCGATGACGACTTCTTTTTTGTTCGTTCGCAATAACAGGGTTTTTTTTACCTCTCCAACCAAAACAACATTTTCAACATAATATCCCTTTCACGACTATTTAATTTGCGATAGCTTTTAATCATTGAAAGCTCACTATCATTGATAAAAAATTTATCATTTTTTTGCAAAACCAAATTTATGTATTTATTTTTTTCCCATTAATTGCATAATATCTATTTTTTTATTAAATAATTTCTTAGATTCACATCATAAGTGCAACACTTGACCTAAAAAATATCTATGCCAGTTTTTTTGGCAAAGACCTCAAATGGGCTATTATAACATAAACATTTTCTCGGTCTTGAATTTATTAAA